>JBJESA010000315.1:0-22461 GCA_051882535.1 Oscillospiraceae bacterium | reverse complement strand
TAGTCGCACCCCCACCCCCTGCCCCCTCCCCAAAGGGGAGGGGGTATAGTATTCGTATGCAGAGGGGCACTGCGTGCCCCTCTGCACTCCCTGCTTTGGGCTTTGCCCACAGACACCCCGCTTACCCCTTTATCGGAAATCTGATTGTATACTCGTAATATTCCTCGCTCTTTTCCGTACTCATTTCACAGGGGATATTATCGGTTTTTATCCTGTTCAGCAGTGCATTCAGGGAGTTGATGTATAACCGCGAGGGGGCGGACATGGTAAAAGTGGGTTTCCGCTTTTTTGGGGCGGTTTCGGTGGAGAGGGTGTGTTCCACAAGCTGTTCGGTCTGGTCGAGGTTCAGGCGGTTGCGGACAACCTTGTCAATAACGCTGCGGCGGGTAGGCTCGTCTGTGATACGGACTAGTGCTCGGGCTTGCCGCTCGGAGAGGTTGCCGGTGACCAGAATTCGGCGTTCCGCGTCTGTGAATCGCAATAGCCGCAGCTTGTTAGCAATCGTGGATTGTGCTTTCCCAAGCCGTTCTGCCGCTTCTTCCTGCGTTAAACCGTACACGGTTATCAGTTTCTCGATAGCGACCGCCTCCTCAAAGTAGCTCAAATCCTTTCGCTGAATATTCTCGATAAGTGCGAGGACGGCAGCTTGCTCGTCCCCCACGTCCATCACAATACACGGCACATGGGTTAGTCCCGCGTACTTTGCGGCACGACACCGCCGTTCACCGCTTATAATCTCGTACCCCGCACCCGACTTTCGAACACAGATTGGCTGAATAATGCCGTTCTCGCGGATACTTTCGGCAAGCGACTTCAATGCCTCCCCCGCGAACTCCCGCCGCGGCTGCGACTTGTTTGGGACGAGCAGCGAAATTTCAATGCTCACCACTTCCCCCACTGCGTCTTTTGATTTGAAAATTCCCATTTTGTTATTTGTTCTCCTTTCGGCTTGTGATTGTTCGTTTTTTTCATCATATCACAAACTTAAATGGATTTCCATAGGGAAATATCGCAAATAGCGACACGCAGAGCCTTTATACAAGAAAAAACCCCTTGTTACAGGGGTTTCTGACTAATGTTCTTGGAATTTCTGGGGTATTTTGTCGGAGTGTTTTTGGTCTTTTTTACTACCACCATTCGCCTGTCGTCACCGTTGGGCAGCTTGTAGTCCGTCACCTTTTCAAGCGTTCCGCCGAGGACGTTCACAGCGTTTTCCGCAAGGTTAATATCCTCATTCACCGACTTTAACGCGGCGAACACTCCCCCGACGTTCACAAACGGCAAGCAGTACTCCGCAAGCGTGGGCAGAGCCGCCACCGCCCTTGCAACTGCGGCATCGTACTTCTCCCGCCTCTGTCTTGCCAGTTCCTCACCGCGTGCGTGGATTATCTCCGCTTTAACGCCGATTTTCTCCGTCACAAGCGTGAGATAATCGCAGCGTTTCCGCAAACTGTCGCACAGCGTTCCCCGCAAATCGGGACGAACAATCAGAAGCGGCAGTGCGGGGAATCCCGCACCCGTACCAACATCTATAAAAGACGCACCTTTCGGGAGTTCACAAATCGCGTTCTCCCCCGCGAACGGCAATACGCTGTCGATAAAGTGCTTCATCACCACTTCGGGGAACTCGGTGATTGCTGTGAGATTTACTTTCTCGTTATACTCCACCATAAAGTCGCACAGCGTAACAAACTGTTCTGCTTGCCGCTCGGAGAGCGGTATTCCCGCCTTTTTGAATTCCTCCGTTACGTACAATTCACGCTCATTCATTTTGGTCATTCTGCTCCCCCTTTTCCCTGTTCTCGCCCTTGCCCGCAAGCCATATCAGCAGCACGGACACATCTGCGGGGTTTACGCCCGAAATTCGTCCTGCCTGCCCGACATTCAGCGGCTTGTGCTTGTTCAGCTTCTCCTGTGCTTCCAATCGCAAGCCCTTTATCTGCTTGTAATCTACATCTTGGGGGAGTTTTTTCTCCTCAAGCTTACGCATTTTCTCAATTTGCTCCTGCTGAATCTTGATATAGCCCGAATATTTCATCGCGATTTCCAGCTTGTTTACCAAAGATACTTTCAGCTTCGGACGCTCGGGGTCGAACGGTGCAAAGTCGGAGTAATCCAGCTGCGGACGTTTGAGCAGTTCGTACAGCCGCACACCCGCCGTAATGGGCGATGTGCCTTTGCTCGTCAAGAGTGCGTTCACCTCGTCTGTCGGGTGAATCGTGAGTGCCTTTACACGCTCGATTTCACGTTCCAGATTGCGGCAGTCCTCCTCGAAACGTGCAAAACGCTCGTCCGACACCAACCCCACCTTATGCCCGATTGGGAGAAGTCGGTCGGGAGCGTTGTCCTGACGCAGAATCAGCCGATACTCGCTGCGGGAGGTCATCATACGGTACGGCTCGGAGCAGCCCTTGGTCACCAAATCGTCAATCAGCGTGCCGATGTAGCTTGTCGCACGGTCGAGAATCATCGGCTCTCGTCCGAGAATTTTCAGTGCCGCGTTTATTCCCGCCACAATGCCCTGTGCCGCCGCTTCTTCGTAGCCCGAGGTGCAGTTGAATTGTCCCGCCCCGTACAGTCCCGAAATCTTCTTGAATTCGAGAGTCGGCAGCAGTTCCAGCGGGTCGCAGCAGTCGTATTCGATAGCGTAGGCGGGACGGATAATCTCAACATTCTCCAAGCCCTTTATTGTGCGGAGAAATTTCAGCTGAACGTCCTCGGGCAGACTGCTGCTCATTCCCTGTAAGTACATTTCGTCCGTATCAAGTCCCATCGGCTCAACAAACAGCTGATGCCGCTCTTTGTCGCGGAATCGGACGATTTTGTCCTCGATACTCGGGCAATAACGCGGGCCTATACCCTCAATCCGTCCCGAATACAGCGGCGAACGGTCAAGATTTTCGAGAATCACCTTGTGGGTTTCGGCATTGGTGTAGGTCACCCAGCACTTGGCGATATTCTGCATTTCCCGCTCATTGTCGAACGAGAACGGCATAATCTCCTCGTCCCCCTCCTGAACCTCCATTACTGAGAAATCCACCGAACGCCTGTGAACTCGTGCGGGAGTACCCGTCTTAAACCGCCGCATAGTAAGCCCCAGTCCCCGCAAGCACTCGGTAAGCTCCGTTGACGGCAAAACATTATCCGGACCGGACTTGTAGTTCAGCTCGCCGATATGGATTTTTCCGCCGAGGTATGTTCCCGTGGTGATAATCGCCGCCTTACAGGGGTACACTGCACCCAGTTTGGTGCGGACGGCGGTGATTTTCCCGTCCTCTACATCAACGGCGGTGATTTCCGCCTGTTTTATATACAAATTTGGAGTATCCTCCAGTGTTTTCTTCATATACGCGTGGTACTTTACGCGGTCGGACTGAACACGCAGGCTGTGGACGGCGGGGCCTTTGCCCCGATTGAGAATCCGCGACTGGATAAACGTAGCGTCCGCCGCCTTGCCCATCTCGCCGCCCAACGCGTCAATCTCGCACACAATCTGTCCCTTAGCCGAGCCGCCGATACACGGATTGCACGGCATATTGGCGATACAATCAGCCGACAGCGTGAAAATCGCGGTTTTTAGTCCCAGCCGAGCCGCCGCCAATGCCGCCTCGCACCCCGCGTGACCCGCACCGATTACGCAGACATCATATTCTTCTAAAGTGTAGTTTATCATAAAACCTCCGAAGGGATTTTTGGGGGCTCTGCCCCCAACCCCCCTTTATTATACATGTGGGGTGTCCTTCATTTTTGTTTTTTTATAGTATACAAGACTTCCCCCTATCCCCCCTGCCCCCCTTCCCCCGTTGGGGGAAGGGGGGAGAAATCGGGCACGTGCGTGCCTGCGACTGCATTGGGGGCTTCGCCCCCAAACCCCCATTTCAGGCACAGCAAAATCTCGGACAATGCCCGAGATTTCGCCAAATTACTGTTGATTGTTCCACGTGGAACATTATTCGTCATTATTCTCAGAAGAATCGGAATCATCATCGCCCTCATCTTCATCATCGGGAATATCTTCCTCGACTATAACCTCGTTCGCGTCCTCGGCGAGAGAAGCGGCTACTTCCTCATCGCTTGCCTTCTCTACTTCCTCGGTTTCCTCGGAATCGTCATGAGGAGTACGGCTGAACGTTACCGCTCTATCCTCCGAACCAAGCCGCATTACGCGAACGCCGGACGCGGTTCTTCCCATAACACGCAAATCGTTGGCACGAATACGGATAATTACGCCCTCAGCCGAAATCAGAATAACATCGTCATCGGGGCCTAAAGTCTTAATACCGATAACGTAGCCCTTTTCATCGCTTACGGGGTAGTTCTTCAGTCCCAAACCGCCGCGTTTCTGAATACGATAGCTCGAAACCGCACACCGTCTGCCAAGTCCCTTTTCGGTGACAGTGAGGATAGTAGCATTCTCGTCAAAAATCTTAGTCGCACCGACTACGTAGTCGCCCTCGCGGAACTTAATCGCACGAACACCGCGTGCCGTTCTTCCCATCGGGCGGCAGTTGGTTTCGTCAAAGCGGATAGCCGCACCGTTTCTGGTGGCAATCAGCACGGAGCAGTCGCCTTCGGTGAGGAATCCGCCCGCAATCTCGTCGCCGTCATTCAGCGTAATCGCACGAAGTCCCGCCTTGCGGATATTCTTGAACTCGGACAGCTTTGTCCGCTTTACAATGCCGTTTTTCGTGATACAGATGAAATACTTGTTATCCGCAAAGTCCTTAGTGGTCATCATTGCGGCAACCTTTTCGTCCTCGGCAAGCTGGAGAAGATTTACGATATTCGTACCTCTGGACTGTCTGCCGCCCTCTGCCACCTCGTAGCACTTCAAGCGGAACATATTGCCCTTGTTGGTGATAAACAGAATACTCTCGTGCGAGGAGGCGATAAACATACTGTCCACATAGTCCTCGTCACGCTGTTTCATACCCGTCACGCCGCGACCGCCGCGTTTCTGGATATTGTACACCTCGGCGGGCTGTCGCTTGATATAGCCCATATTGGTGAATGTGACAACACAGTCCTCTTCGGGAATCAAGTCCTCAATATCCACCTCGCCGCTTACAGGCTCGATTGCCGTGCGGCGTTCGTCCGCGTACTTTTTCTTGATAACGTTAAGCTCCTCGCCGATGAGATGGAGCATCTTTGAACCATCGGCAAGCAGTTCTTCCATATTCTTGATAATCTCACGCTTCTGGAGCAGTTCTTCCTCAACCTTGCTCTTTTCCATACCCGTGAGGGAGCCGAGCGTCATCTTAACGATAGCGTCCGCCTGCACCTCGGTGAGGGAGTATGTCGCACAGCCGAACAATCCTGTTCCCGAAACGTCAACGTCCTTGAAACGCTCAATCAGCCTTTCCTTGCCCTCGGGAATGGTCTTGGAGCTGCGGAGAATAGCGATTACCTCGTCAATAAAGTCAATCGCAATCATCAAGCCCTCGAGGATATGTTCACGCTCTTTCGCCTTGTCCAAATCGTACTTAGTGCGGCGTGTCACCACGTCTACTTGGTGATTCAGATAGTGACTGAGCATATCTTTCAGGTTGAGCGTTTTCGGCTCGCCGTTGACGAGTGCAATCATAATTACGCCCACGGTGTCCTGCAGCTGCGTGAACGAATACAGTTTATTCAATACAACGTTTGCATTAGCGTCACGCTTGAGGTCGATAACCACACGCATACCGTTTCTGTCGGACTCATCACGCACCGCGGAAATACCTTCAATTCGCTTGTCGCGAACGAGGTCGGCAATATTCGCAAGCATTCTCGCCTTATTGACCATATAGGGGATTTCGCTGATGATAATGCGGTTGTGGCCGTTCTCGTCAACGATTTCCGCCTTGCCGCGGAGAATTATCTTGCCTCTGCCCGTGTAGTACGCAGAACGGATTCCGCTGTATCCCATAATAATGCCGCCTGTCGGAAAGTCCGGGCCTTTGATAACAGACATAAGCTCCTCAATCGACACATCGGGGTTCTCCACCATCAGCATCAACGCGTCTATTACCTCGCCCAGATTGTGCGGAGGAATATTCGTTGCCATACCTACCGCGATACCGTTCGAGCCGTTCACCAGAAGATTCGGGAAACGGGACGGAAGTACCACCGGCTCAAGGAGTTTGTCGTCATAGTTCGTCTGGAAGTCGACAACACCCTTGTTGATGTCGGCGGTCATTTCATTGGCGAGTTTCGCCAAACGAGCCTCGGTGTAACGGTAAGCCGCAGGCGGGTCGCCGTCAATCGAACCGAAGTTTCCGTGACCGTCAATCAGCGGGTAACGCAGTGAGAACGTCTGTGCCAGTCGCACCAAAGCGTCGTATACGGACGCGTCACCGTGCGGGTGGTATTTACCAAGCACCTCTCCGACAGTGTACGCACACTTGCGGAAAGGCTTGTCCGAAGTATTTCCCGCCTCGTTCATCGTGTAGATGATACGGCGGTGAACCGGCTTAAAGCCGTCACGGACATCGGGCAGAGCACGCGAAGTGATAACCGCCATCGAATACTCGATAAACGACTTCTTCATCGTTTCTTCCAGGTCGATATTATGCAGCTTTTCCAAGCTGAAATCTATGTCATTAAGTCCCATTTTTTCTCCTGTGATTCAATCAATCATTTAATCAATCTCGGTTACAGATTTTCCAAATATATCCAAAAGCGTTTGGGTTTGTTCTTTTGAAAGACAGCGTTTCGGGAAACAGAAGAACGTACTTCCGTTTACGAACAGCAGCACCGCCGAGTCGTTCTCCGCGAAATCCATCAGATATTCACCGCGGAACGGCAAAAGCTGAATAATCGGCTCGGGATTTTCCACCGGCATTCCGTCCTTCTCCCGAATAAAGGTCTTTATTATCACCTTATCGGAAAACAATTCGCACACATAGTCCTCGGGCGGCATACTCTCAATCCGCTTTACCAGCTTTTTACGCCGCCTTGACGGAGCGGAAACCGTAAGCGTGAGGAACACCACGCACAGCCCCACCGCCAAGTACAGCACAGGCTGCTTCGGGTTGAACACCAGCAGCACCACCGCTGCAATAAGCATCACAATGTAAGCGGCGGTCATTATCCACCCGCGTTTTGAGCCGAACATCTTACGGAAAGTGCGAATCGCATCTTCCGTTTCGGCTGATGTATTATCGTAGGAGAATGTCAGAATCGGTGCATTTTTCGCTTTTGTTTCCTCATTGTCCTGATTTGGTAACAAACTTGAAATAGGAATCACTCCCTTTTAAATATCAAGGTTTTCGGCAAGCTTGGCGTTGGTTTCGATGAACTCGCGGCGTGGCTCTACCTTATCGCCCATCAGAATGGTCATAATCTCGTCCGCCTTTGCCGCGTCCTCAACGGAAACACGCAGCATAGTGCGGGTGTGCGGGTCCATGGTGGTTTCCCACAGCTGAATGGGGTCCATCTCACCAAGACCTTTGTATCGCTGAACATCGGTCTTTCCGCCCTCGGCTTCAAGCTCGGCGATATATTGGTCACGTTCCTCGTCCGAGAATGCGTAGTACACCTTCTTGCCCTTCGACACCTTAAACAGCGGCGGCTGTGCGATATACACGTGTCCCGCCTCCAGTAACGGCCGCATAAAGCGGAAGAAGAACGTCAGCATCAGCGTGCGGATATGAAGTCCATCGACATCGGCATCTGCCATGATGATAACTCGTCCGTAACGGAGCTTTGTGATATCGAAATCCTCCGCAATACCCGTGCCAAGTGCCTTTACTACGGGTAATAATTTTTCGTTATTATACACTTTGTCGGCTCTTGCCTTTTCTACATTCAGCATTTTACCCCAAAGTGAAAGAATAGCCTGAAAACGTCTGTCACGGCCCTCTTTTGCCGAACCGCCCGCAGAATCTCCCTCGACGATATATATCTCTGTGAGTGCGGGGTCGGTTTCGGAGCAGTCCGCCAGCTTGCCGGGGAGTCCGTTGCTGTCCATTGCGGACTTACGCTTTGCCTCCATAGCCTTTTTCGCCGCGTCACGTGCCGCCTGAGAGCTTTCCGCTTTCTTGACGATAACCTGTGCCGTTTCGGGGTGTTCCTCAAAGTAGTAGGTCAGCTGCTCGGTCGCAACCTTATACACCGCGGGCTGAACCTCGGGATTACCGAGCTTTCCCTTGGTCTGTCCCTCAAACTCGCATTCGGGGAGCTTTACGGAGATAATCGCGTTTATCGCCTCGCGGATAGCCTCGCCGCTGTAGCCTGCAAAAGGCTTTTCTTCCTCGCCTTTCTTAGCGGCCTTCTTCTTGGTTTTGTTCTTGTCGGCGGCTTCTTTGTAGATTTTCGCATAGTCGTTGACTACCTTGCTCAAAGCACGTTTAAAGCCGAGTTCATGCGTACCGCCCTCGCCCGTGTGGATATTATTGGCGAACGAGCGGAATACCTCGCTGTTGAAGTCGGTGGTGTATTGGAACGCGATTTCCACAAGTACATCGTCCACCTTGCCGCTCAAATAAATGATATCGGGGTGGAGAACGTCAGCACCACGCTTCTTATTCAGCCACTCGATATACGAGCAGATACCGCCGTCATACTGATATGTTTCGGTGACGGGGTTCTCCTCGTCACGCAGGTCATGGAGGACGATTTTCAGCTTAGCAGTGAGAAACGCCTTTTCACGAAGTCTTTCCTGTAATGTTTCAAAGCTGAATTTAGTCGAATGGAAAACCTCACCATCGGGCTTGAATGTAACGATAGTACCCGTGTGGTCGGTTTCGCCGATTATTTCAATGGGCTTGGTGTAATTTCCGCGGTCGAAGTGCTGAAAATGTATGTTCTTTCCGTCGTGAATTTCGACCTCCAGCCACTCGGACAAAGCGTTTACGACAGACGCACCAACGCCGTGCAGACCGCCCGACACCTTGTAACCGCCGCCGCCGAACTTACCGCCCGCGTGCAGCACGGTGAAAACGAGAGTAGCGGCAGAAATACCCTCGGAGTGGTTGATACCCGTAGGCACGCCGCGTCCGTTGTCCTCCACGCGGATAATATCGCCCGGAAGAACAGAAACATCAATAGACGTGCAGTATCCCGCCAGAGCCTCATCGATTGCGTTATCGACAATCTCGTAAACGAGGTGATGAAGACCGCTCTCACCCGTAGAGCCTATATACATACCCGGACGCTTGCGGACAGCCTCCAGACCTTTGAGAACCTGAATATCGTCCGCACCGTAGGTTCTGTCCGAAGCATTAGCCGCAGCCGCCATAGCGGGGGTGCTGACTTCTTCCACTGCTCCAACGGACTTTATTTCGTCATCAAGGTTATCCGAGCCGGACGAGCCGGACGAGCCGGACGAGCCGGACGCTCCGGACGCTCCGGACGCTCCGGTCGCACCGGTCGCACCGGTCGCACCGGTCGCGTTGGGTTTATTCATATCTTCCAAATTATCGGAACTGTTATTTGCCGCCGAAATAATATCTTCTGCCATCTTTTTCCTCCGTATAATTTCTAACGCCATATATTATATATAGTATACCACAAAAACGCGTAAATTTCAAGTATAAAACCATATTTTTTTGCGGAATATTGCGGGGTTTGGCGGGGATTTTTCAAGCAAACTCAATTCTTCAACACACAAAAAACCGCACTCAAAACGAATGCGGTTTTCAGACTATCGAAAAAGTCTTGAAACAGGCTGGCGAGAAAGGTACAGATACGAGGAAACGGCTTGTCGGCTAGGCTTTGTGCCTGCCGACAAGCCGTTGACGAAGTAGATGTGCCTTTATCGACAGCCTGTAATCCCCACACCTCATGGTGCGGGGATTTTTCACTTTGCCCTTTTCCGTATCGTATCATTGGACACATTCGATATATACGTCCTGTCGGGTGTGACTACAAAGCTCTTAGGCAGGTCGGCGGTGAGGTCGACTATCTTCCCCGACTTCTGACAGGCGGCAAGGTAGTCGGCGGTAATGCGGCTGACGGAACATTCCTCAATATTGAATATTCCCACAACATCGGAGGATTTGATAGCAGTATCGCCGCCTATAAACAGAAACATATCAAACTCACCCCTTATTAATATACCAAAAGTAATATTTAATACAGATATTACAAAAACAAGGACATTTTTGCTATTATCTGCCCGTATTCCGGCACCCTATATCGGATTTAAATTCCGAAAAACTCACCTTTTTCGGCTCTCCACGCTTTTCCTCTGTTCAAAGCAGAGAGGTCGTCCATATTACAGCAAGTAATAAACACCTGCGAATTTCCTATATGTTGCAGAACGAAATTTCTTCGGGCAGAATCCAGTTCCGACAAAATATCGTCCAGTATCACAACAGGCGAGGTTTTATTCTTGCGGCGAATAATTTCCGCCTCGGAGAGCTTGAGAGCCAGAGCCGCACTTCGTGTCTGCCCCTGCGAAGCGTAGTCCTTGGCGGGGAGATTGTTGATGAAGAACGCAATATCGTCACGGTGAACGCCTGTCAAAGTGTAGTGCATTTTCAGTTCAGCATCAAAATGCCGCTCCAGTGAGTTGATATATTCATTATACAGTTTGTTTACATCTGAGAAATCTATACTCTCGGTTTTGAAAATCGAGCTTTGATACTGCATATCGAGGGTTTCCGCACCATTGGAAAGTTCTTTGTAGATGTCTGCGGCACACTTCTTGAGAAAGTGGAAATATTTCAACCGCCCGTAGGTCACATTCACTCCCTCTTGTGCAAGAACGTCATTCCACGGCTCGATAAGGGCACGAAGCTGTGACGGGTCGCCGTAATTGAACGAATTCGCCAGAATGTTATTTCGCTGTTTCAGCCCCTTGTTATAGCGGGAGAGCTTTTTCAAATGCGTTTGCGTCTGCATAAGTGCCACATCATCGAGATAATCGCGGCGAATATCGGGCGCTCCCTTTATCAGACTAAGGTGTTCCGGTATAAAAACAACATATTTTAACACTCCGTATAATTCCGCAGCGTCTTTCATCTTGATACCGTTGTAGGTGACGGACAGAATATTTTTACGAATTGTATATTCAATCAGATTTTCACGCTCGGTAATATCGTCCCGAAACCACAGTTTTACGCAGACCTCGGCTTTTGGATTGTCGGCGGGGATATACTGACTAAATTTCGCCTTTCTGAAGCTATGACCTAAACAAACGGAAATTGCCTCGCAGAGATTTGTCTTCCCCTGACCGTTGCTCCCGACAAGGACATTGAGTTCCCTGTCGAAATCAAGTTCAGCGTACTTGATGTTCCTGAAATTCTGCAAGGCTATTCTTGTAATATACATTGTGTGAATTAAGCTTCGGACGAATCGGACGATTCCGGCTCTGCGGACGCGGCAGCCTCATCGTACACTACCTTATACTTCTTGTTCTTGAACTCGATAATGTCGCCCGGCTTTATCTTCTTGCCGCGTTTAATGCACAGCTCGCCGTTGACGTTGAGTTCTCCCAAATCAATGAGAATTTTAGCTTTTGCTCCCGTTTCGGAGAATCCCGCGAATTTAACCAGCTGATCCAGCTTAATAAAGGGGGTTACAATCTTTAACTCTTCCATAATTTTCCTTCCTTAAAAATTTGCCTTTATTTTAATCGCATGGGTAACAAGAGGAATGTGAACTCTTCCCCGTCCATGGGTACTATTATAACCGGAGAAACATTTGATGATGTGAGCAGTACCTTCACCGAATCGGTGTCAGCCGCCTTAAATGCGTCCATGAGGAATTTTGCGTTAAAGCCAATCGAAATCGGCGTACCGCCGTAGGTGATATTTACCATATCTTCGCTCTTGCCAAGTCCGGTGGAAACGCTTATTCTGAGTTTGTCGTTTTCAAACATACAACGCAGCGGTGCTTTGTTCTTATCGTTGAGAAACAGCATCGACCTGTCAAGAACGTCCAGAATCTCACGGCAGTTTACCACAGCTGCAGTTCTGTCATCTCCAATCTTCAGATGCTTCTTGTAGTCAATAAACTCGCCGTCCAGCAGTCTTGAAATCATAGTGTAGCTGCCGATAAGGAACGAAATCTGATTTCGCTCAACAGAAACCGTCACCTTCTGCTCCTCGTCGTCGGACAGCAGATGTGTAAGCTCGTCCAATGTGCGGGGCGGTACTACAAAGCGAATATCCTCGCTTGCCACCGGTTCTCTGCGAAGTGCAATACGTATTCCGTCCACCGCAACCACGCTGAGAACGCCGTTCTCCAGTTCAAACAAGCAGCCTGTAAGTGCCGGCTTGGTGTCAACCGTCGCACAAGCATATCTCGTCTGTGTAATCATGCTCTTCAAAGTCTTCTGCGGAAGCGTAAATCCACCGTCCATATCGGGCTGCGGAATCGGAATGTACTCCTTCGGGTCCATTACCATTATCATCAGCTTGGTTTCGCCCTGACTGATGTTTGCACACTTATCGTCTATATCAAATTCGATTACGCCGGATTTCAGCTTGCGTATAACATCGCACAGCATTCTTGCATTGATTACGGTAACGCCGCTGTCCGTGCTTGTTACCGCAATCTCCGTGCGGATACCTATCTCCAGATTATAGCCGGTAATTACCAGCTTTCCCTCCGAAAGCTCCAACAGCAGTCCCTCAAGCACCGCTATTGTCGATTTTGAAGAAGCCGCCTTTGCCGCAGTCTGAACAGCGTCGCTTATCGTTTCTTTGGTACAGCTGAATTTCATCAGTGCTTATCTCCTCTCTGATGTGCAGTTTATATCAGAATCTATCTAATTATATAATAATGTGACTTGGGTACTAAAACAATCCCTGTTCGGATAGTGACTATCGCCCAACCGATTTGACAGGCAACGTTTTCGTTCCTACTATTCGATAGGGCTATTTTTTTCTCGATAATGAGAAATCTTTTTGGTAACAATCAGACAACTGACAATCAAACCTCCCCTCCCCTTCTCTTTAAAAAGGGAGAAACGTTTGGCTTGCCACAATTTTTTATCGAAAAAATTTTTTAAAGAAAAAATTTATTATATTATTATTTTTATAATAACAATAATAATAGCGTTGAATTTGCTTAAAACTCAAAAAATCCCTTAACAGAGCCATTTATAAGCAATAATTTATCCACACCCGAATGTTGAGAAGGAAAGAACAAGTTAAAAATTTTTGCGTTATTCACTTTTCAACAATTAACGTTGAAATAAAGCGTGGAAACGGTGAAAAACTCTCGAATCTTTTCAACAGCAAAAACTCACAGTATCCCGATGTGGAAAATTCTCTGCACAGGACGATTTTTCGGACAAATCAGCAAAGTCAGCATATCAGCAAGACCGGACAAATCAGCCGCTGTCAAGTAGTCTTGACGTTCTTGATAATATCCTCCACAACTGAACGGAAACCGCTGTCGCGTTCCATCTCTTCCTTCACGGATTTGATAGCGTATACCACAGTGGAGTGGTCGCGTCCGTTAAATTCCTGACCTATTGCCTCATACGGCATACCCGTCACGTCCTGAATTACGTAGATTGCGACTTTGCGTGCCTGTGAGATATTAGCCGTTCTACGCTGCGAACGCATTTCGTCGGGGTCGATATTGTAGATTTTTCCCACTTCGTTGATTATCTTATCAACGGTAACGGGAATCGGCTGATGGTCAGTCACGATATCCTTGATAACGGTCTGAGCCACGTTTATTGTAGGCTTCGTTTGGGAAACATTGTACAGAGCGTTCAGCTTAGTAACAACGCCCTCAATCTGGCGGATATTGCTCTTGAGCTTATTCGCTATGTAGTCGATAACGTCCTCGCTGATGTTGAAGTGGAGCAAATCTGCCTTACGCTGAATAATAGCGAGGCGGGTTTCGTATTCCGGCGGCTTTACATCGGCGATAAGTCCCGAGCTGAACCGTGTACGCAAACGGTCGGAAATCGACTTTATCTCCTTTGCAGGACGGTCTGACGTCAGCACAATTACCTTATTCTGGTTGTAAAGCTCATTGAAGATGTGGAAGAATTTTTCCTCCGTCTGGTCCTTACCGGCGATAAACTGGATATCGTCGATAAGCAGTGCATCGGCACTTCTGTATTTTTCATCGAAAACATCGACTGTATTTGTCTGGATAGAATGTAAAAATTCGTTTGTAAAGGTTTCAGCCGGAATATAGATGATGTTGATACCGGGATAATTCTTCTGCATTTCGAACTGGATAGCCGAAAGCAGATGGGTTTTTCCAAGGCCGGAATCTCCGTAAATAAACAGAGGATTGTAACGCTCGTGCTGTTTTTTGGAAACCGCCTTAGCCGCCGCAAACGCGAGGTTATTGGACGGGCCAACGATGAAGTTATCGAACGTATAGGTTATCTTCTTATCGACCTGTGGAGCGTCAGAAGCCGCACCGCCGTTCACACCGGAACCCGCAGAAGCCGCCCCTGCAGAGCTCGCGGTATCCGCAGCCGTGCTGCCGGAACTGTCGGCTGAAGAACCGCCGTTTTCGACGATAATATTTATCTTCATCGGCACCCCGAGAATCAATTGAAGCTGTTCTTCAATATGGTTCTTGTAGAGTGATATGATAGTTTCTCTCTTAAAATCCGAATCGGTAGAGAACGTAAACACATTCCCGTCCATCTTTACGGGAATCAGCGAGTTGAGCCACATTTCTCGTGCGGTATCCGACACATTGTACTTCTGCATACAGTTTTCAATAACGCAGTTATATATATCGGACAGAGAGCTCATTGAATTCATTTAATCACCATCACTATTTTTAATATCCGCGAACTTTCAGGCTGTCAACAGATTTCCGAACGCGTCCCCGCATCCGAAGCTTTACCGTCAGTCTGTTCGTTTTTTTTCGACAAGCTGAAATATTCATACTACTATATATATTATATCATATTCGATTTTTTTTTTCAAGCAGAAATACCACCAGTAAATGAGTTTTAAACTGTTGAAAATAAACAAAATCCGCCACTGTTGAATTTTTCAACGGGATTTTTAAGAAGTTTTTAACAGAATTTTTATTTTCATTCATCACAGTATTTTTAAAAAATTTTACAAATTGAAAACTTCTTCACCAAAGTTGAAAACACTGTGGAAAATGTGAAAAATGATAATAAATACAAAGGTTCTACTTCCATATTTTTCTATTTTTATACAGTAAATTACATTTTTCTGTTAAAAAAATAGTAATACAATTGTATTTCTATACGAATTGTATATTACAGACAGGCATATTTTTATATTTCACTCACGCAATACCCCGACAAACACCCATAATTGTTGAAAACTTATTTAACACCCTTTAAATTTGGCAAAAATGAAAACTTTTCAACAAAAAATCGGTTGATAACCGCAAAAACAGTTGAAAACCCAGTTGATAATGTTAAAAACCCATCTTATATTGCCAATTTTGAAAACTGTGGACAAGTTAAAAGTTTTCCCCACGCTTTTCCGACATAATGTTGAAATTTTCTTTTTCCACACCGTACTGTTGGAAGTTAAAAAATAAGTGTGGAAAACTGTATGCAGAGGGGTACGCAGTGCCCCCCTGCACTCCCCGTTTTTTTGTGAATTGCTTCTTGTCCATTGTATGGTGGTTCATAACATCTCGTCCCATATTCTAGAATTTTGCTCTCATATTCCGGTGGGTGTGCTGACGCCCCGTGCCACTTTGGGGGCTCTGCCCCCAAGCCCCCGGCAGAGGGGTTTAAACAAACCCCTCTGCACTCCCCGTTCTGGGGGCTTTGCCCCCAGTCCCCCATTGGGGGCTAACGCCCCCAAACCCCCAAGGGGTGCATAGCACCCCTCGTGTCCCGCTGTGCCACACTCAATTTTAGGGTTTTATGCTTTTTCAACCAGTCGCCAGCCACAGCCAATTTATGTGGGGTTTGCTGATTTTGCTCGTCGCCATTCGTTTACTCTATAACAGGTTATTTTGTCGCTTTTTGCTTTTTAAAGAACTCGCTCGCAACCACCCTGTGTCACAGCTTTTTTCCCGCGGAATTTGCTTTTTCTATAAGTCGCCCCCCACGTTTCTTTTTTTCGATATATTACAGCCGACTTATAGAATTTTTGCTGTAATGTAGTTGGAAATCGGGGGGCGAGGGGGTAAGCCCTCAGAACTCCAAAGGTTTTTCGACAAGCTGAAAGCCCCGCTACTAGCGGGGCTTCATATTCATTGTCGGGGGTATGGGGGCAGAGCCCCCAGCAAAACGCGGGATAGAGCTAAATCACACGTGGCAGAATACCACGCCGAAGTCAAAAGGAGCAACCTTAATCTTACCGTCTGCAATACCGCAGTTGTGGCGGTCAAAGGCGGGTTCAAAGTCGAAGAACATCTCGGTCTTGTCGTTCTTGATTTCGAAGGTTCTGCCCTTGGTGGACTTGTTGAGGTAGATAATCGCCGCTTCGCGGTTAATCTTGTCGTAACGTGCGAAAACGCAGACGTTATCATCGCACTCGATAAACATCATCTCGCCGCGTTCGAACGCGTGAGAGCCGTGACGTATCTTCGAGAGCGTCTTGGTGAACTCGATAAGGTCGATATTCTCCTGTCCCCATGGGTAGCAGCGGCGGTTGAACGGGTCGCGGTAGCCCTCCATTCCCGCTTCGTCGCCATAGTAAATGCACGGAATACCGGGCAGGAAGAACTGCAGTACCATCGCACACTTCATCAACGCAACGCCCAGAAGATACTGCTGACCGTTAAGATAACGCTCTGCCTGCCAGTTCTTGTCGTTCCACGCTACCTCATCTCCGCCCAGACGGGTAAGAGCACGCTCGGTGTCGTGGGTGGATAAGAAGTTCATCAGCATATCGACTGCGGGCTTGGGATAGTGGTCGAGAATTGTCATAATTCCGTCCACGAACGACCTTGCGTCCGCATACTTCACGTAATTGAGAATAGCTTCCTTGAACGGGTAGTTCATTACGCTGTCAAGCTGACCGCCGATAAGGTAGCGGCGGCGAACACCGTAGCTTTCCTTGTTGGACGCGTCCTCCCACACCTCGCCGTAGATGATTTTGTCGTTGCCGAGTGCCTTTACGCCCTTGTTGAGGTTATCCAGAAACTCATCGGGAAGCTCGTCCGCAACGTCCAGTCGCCAGCCCTTTGCACCGAGCTTTATCCACTTTTGGAGAATACCGCCCTCTCCACAGATATACTTGGTGTAATCGGGGTTGTTTTCGTTGACATTGGGCAGCGTGGTAATTCCCCACCAGCTGTCATAGGTGTCGGGATAGCCGATAAACGAGTACCACGGGAAGTAGGGGCTGTTGCGGTCGCGATACGCACCGGTGTGGTCGCCGTAACGTCCGAATTTGTTGAAATAGATAGAATCCGCACCCGTGTGCGAGAACACGCCGTCCAGAATGATGTCGATTCCCATCTCTTTCGCCTTTTCACAGAGTTCGACAAAATCTTCCTCCGTACCGAGCAGGGGGTCTATCTTCTCGTAGTTTGCGGTGGAGTAGCGGTGGTTCTCGTGGCTCTCGAAAATGGGGTTCAGGTAGATTATCGTAACACCAAGCTCCTTGATATAGGGGAGTTTTTCGATTATTCCCCGCAAATCGCCGCCGAAAAAGTCGTTGTTGCGGACGATGCCCTTATCATCGGGCTTCCAGTAGGGAGTGCCGTACCAATCGTCACGGATAACGCGGTCAGAGGGGACGTTTTCGTGCTTTACACCGCTCTTGGCGAAGCGGTCGGGGAAAATCTGGTACATCACGCCGCCGCGAATGAAGTTCGGAGCGTACAAGTTCTCGTCAAATACGGTGAGCTGGAACAGTTCGTCGCCCTCAAACACGCCCTGCGACGCACCTCTGCGTTTGATATAGCGTCTTCTGCCGTCAAGCACGCAAGTAAAGTAGTAATAATGCACACCTGTGTTATTCGGTGAGAACACGCAGGAGAAGATGTTGTCGTCCTGCGACTCGTCCTGAAGCGACAAGTTGATAAACCGCTCCTTATAGCCGGGGCGGAACATTACCAGCATCAAATCCGACACGTTGTATTGCTTGGAAAGTCGGATATTGAAGATGGACGGTTGACCACGGCGAATTGCACCGAAAGGGTGTTTGTAGTTCTGGTCGAAACAGTCAAAAATAGGCAAGTCCATAGTGGTACTCCTTCTTTTGGGGCGTTGCCCCAAACCCTGTTGGTTTTAATAGGTGGGTGGGGTGTTTTGTGTTTTTTTGTTTTTTCTGCGAGAGGCACCCCCACCACCCCTGCCCCCTCCCCAAAGGGGAGGGGGGAGAAGTCGGGCACATGCGTGCCTGCGACTGCATTGGGGGCTCCGCCCCCAAACCCCCGTTCTGGGGGCAAGCCCCCCGTTGGGGTTTATTAGGGGGTGGGTATATGATTCAATATAAGTTCTCCCCCACAGTGCCGCGGGGGAGAACGTTTATTTTATTGCTTACTTGAGATTCCAGATATCGCGAGCGTAGTCGGTTACTGCACGGTCTGCGGAGAATCTGCCTGCACCGGCGATATTGTAGAGGGACTTTCTGTTCCAATCCATGGGGTTCTTGTAAACCTCGGACGCATACGCCTGAGTTCCGCGGTAGCTGTCGAAGTCTGCCAGAGCCATGTAGAAGTCCTTGTTTCTGATGGAATCGGCAACCTCGTTGAATGTCGCACCGTTGATACCGTTGTACATTCTCTGCATAACGTCGCGGATAACGGGGTTCTGGTCGATGTAGGACTGCGGATTGTAGCCCTTAAGACGCATTTCGTTTACTTCGGGAGTTCTCATACCGAAGATGAAGATGTTGTCCGTGCCTACTGCCTCGTGAATCTCGACATTCGCACCGTCGTATGTTCCCATAGTGAGAGCACCGTTGAGCATCAGCTTCATATTACCTGTACCCGAAGCCTCTGTTCCCGCAAGAGAAATCTGCTCGGAGATTTCAGCGGCGGGCATAAGCATTTCGGAGAGTGTTACGCGGTAATCCTCGAGGAATACTACCTGCAGCTTCTCACGGAGAACGGGATCGTGCTTGATTTCCTCGCCGATACACCAAATCATCTTGATAATCTGCTTTGCGATATAGTATCCGGGAGCAGCCTTCGAAGCGAAGATATAGGTCTTGGGAACGAACGGAGCGTTCGGGTTCTGCTTGAGATAGTTGTAATCAGCAAGAATGTTCATCGCATTGAGCTGCTGACGCTTATACTCGTGCAGACGCTTTACCTGTACGTCGAAGATGCTGTCCACATTGAGCTTAACGCCTGTGGACTTCTCAACATACTCAGCGAAAGCAATCTTATTCTGACGCTTAATCTGACCGAGCTTTTCGAGAACGGACTTGTCGTTTGCGAACACCTGGAACTTGATAAGCTCCGAAGCGTCCTTCTTGAAGCCCTCGCCAATGCACTCGGAGAGCAGGTCGGTAAGTCCCTTGTTGCTCTGGAGCAGCCAACGGCGGTAAGCGATACCGTTTGTTACATTCTTGAACTTAGAGGGAGTATCCAATGCCTGAAGCTTGAATACATCGTCCTTGATAATCTGGCTGTGCAGCTTGGAAACGCCGTTTACGCTGTGAGAAGCCGCAACACAAAGGTTCGCCATGTGGATTTTGCCGTCCTTCATTATGCACATATTGCCTGCCTTGTTGGCATCGTTGGTTCTTGCGAGAACGTCCTCGTAGTAGCGGCGGTTGATTTCGCAGATAATCTGGTATATTCTGGGGAGAATCTTCTCGATAAGGTTCTGATCCCACTTTTCAAGTGCCTCTGCCATAACGGTGTGGTTGGTGTAAGCAAAGGTGTTGGTGCAGATATGCCAAGCCTGCTCCCAACCGTAGCCGCAGTCGTCAAGCAGAACTCTCATCAGTTCGGGGATTGCGAGCGTGGGGTGAGTATCGTTGATATGGATAGCAACCTTCTCGTGGAAGTTGTTCATAGTGCCGTATACTCTCATATGACGCATAACGATATCGCCGATAGAAGCCGCACACATAAAGTACTGCTGACGCAGACGGAGTGCCTTGCCCTCTGCATGGTTATCGTTCGGGTAAAGTACCTTGGAGATGGAGTGTGCGATATTCTGTGCACCGAGAGCGGTAGCGTAGTCGCCGGTGTTAAACGCGTTCATATCAAAGGACATAGCCTCTGCTCTCCACAGACGGAGCTTGGAAACGCCCTTGGAGTCGTAACCGGAAACGTACATATCGCACGGAACAGCACTTACGCTGTTGTAGTTTACATAGTCAAGACGGTGGTAGTTGTTCTCCCAGCTCTCGACAATCTGTCCGTCAAAGCGAACCTCGACAGCCTGATCGGGCACGGGAACGAGCCATGCGCCGCCGCCGGGCAGCCAGTTATCGGGAAGCTCGGTCTGCCAGCCGTCAACGATTTTCTGCTTGAAAATACCGTACTCGTAGCAGATGGAGTAACCCGTTGCGGGGTACTCGCAAGTAGCAAGACCGTCCATATAGCAAGCGGCAAGACGTCCCAGACCGCCGTTTCCAAGACCTGCGTCCGGCTCTTCCTCGTATACTCTGTCTATCTTTACGCCGATTTCATCGAGAGCCTTCGCAACTTCGTCCTGCATACCGAGGTTGTACAGCGAAGTCTTGAGCGAACGTCCCATAAGGAACTCCATCGACAGGTAGTAAACCTGCTTTCTGCCCTTGGAATTGCAGTCACGCATAAACTGGTGACGCTTTTCCTTCATATAGTTGACTACAATAGAGGAGAGTGCACGGTAAATCTGCGTTACATTCGCGTCTTTCATCGATGTGCGGTAATCGTACTCCAGAATTGTCGAGAGCTGCTTCAACAGCTCGTCCTTAGAAATCGGTGATGTCATTGTGTAACCCCTTTCGTTCTACATAACCAAAAACTATCCCTGAAATTATCCAATTGCCTGTTACAAATAACCCTAGGCATTTCACTTTATTATACACCATATTTTCACAGTTTTCAAGGGATTTTTAGCACTTCTGTTAGAATAAGACAAATTTATTTGGCTATCTTCGTAAATTCCCACAAAGATTGCCAACGAGATAATTCTCAATATGTGTATGAAAACGCTTTCATTGTTTCCGTGCGAGTTTATACTCATCGTCCGGGTCGTAGTACGGGCAGGTTTCGTTGCTGCCTTGCAGAAAGCGGTACATCTCGTCCTCGTCCAGATTTACAAGGCAGGTGTAGCATTCGTATTCTTCGTCATACACATAGTATGAACAATCGTCGCAGATTGACATTGAAATTTCTCCTTTCAGGGGCTAGCCCCCTAAAAAATCCGCCGCGAAACTCCGAAAGTTGCCGCGGCGAATTGCGTATTCTATTATTCGGCAGCCTTTGCGGGTGCTTTCTTACCCTTAGCCGCCTTTCTCTCCTGCCACCAAATCCAGATAGGACCTGCGAGGCACAGGGACGAGTAGAAGCCCACCGCCATACCGATTGCAAGCGGAATAGAGAACGACAGAATCGAAGTTACACCCATCAGCGAGCATACAATCGAAATCGAGAGCATCGCCGTAACGGTGGTGACTGTGGTGATAATCGAACGCGAGAGCGTCTGGTTGATTGAGAGGTTTACAAGCTCGCGGTCGGACATCTTCTTGCCGTACTTCGCACGGTTTTCACGCAGACGGTCGTAGATGATGATGGTGTTGTTAATCGAGTATCCGAGAAGTGTGAGGATAACCGCCATAAAGTTGGAATCCAGCGACATTCCCGCAAATACATACACCGCATAGGTCAGAATTACGTCATGCAGCAGGCAGAAGATTGCGATTACACCCGCACTCCAGCCGCCGATTTTCTTGAATCTGAACGCAATGTAGATTACCAGCAGTACGAATGCCACAATTACCGCGATAAGGCAGCTTACGAAGAACTGCGAACCCGCAGAAGCGGAAACGTTGGTAGCGTCGAGGTTTACGATATTGTTGTCGGGGAAAGCCTTATCAAGTTCTCCCGTGATGTTTTCGAGCATAGCGTCGTCCATCTTCTCGTCAGCGGTAAAGGTGAGGACGATAGTCTGCAGGTCGTCGGTGAAGCTGGTACCTGTGGTAACGGTCGCCTTGGGTGTGCCGAGAGCCTCAACGGTGGACTTCACCGCGTTGGTGTCGATTTCGCCCGTGTAGGAGTAAGTAGCGATTGTACCGCCCTTGAACCGGATATCCACGTCCACTCCGATAACGAATGTGCAAATCACAGTGAGTGCGATTATTGCGGCAGAGATAATAAGGAAAGTCTTTCTCTTGCCTACGAAGTCAATGTTGGTCTTTGCCTTAACCTCGATATTCTGAACGGTGGTCTTGCCGGTTTCAACATCGTCAGCGGCTTCTTTCTTGTCAACGCCGAACAGTGCGGGCTTTCTGAAGCACTTGAACTTCGACAGCGAAACGGTCATAAGTCTGGTAGCCCAGCAAGCCATAATGAAGTTCATAATTACACCCGCAAGCAGTGTGTAACCGAACGAGAAGATAGTACCCTCCGTAGAAGCACCGAACCAAGTGCCGAACACCGCCATCAGGATAAGTGCCACGATAATAACGGTGAGGTTGGAGTCGAGAATTGCGG
>JBJESA010000314.1:0-5738 GCA_051882535.1 Oscillospiraceae bacterium | reverse complement strand
CGGTATACGTCCTATTTATGAAATTTCTTCTGAAGACATAGAACGTAAGAAATTCCCCGAATATTTCAAAGCTGACGTTGAGATACAGCCTAAGCCCTTTGATATGGTTGTTGAGGAAAACTCCCTGCTCGATTTTCGGGTAGGAGTTTCTTCGAAAGAACTTTTTGAAGAATACGAGCGGCTTTGCGAAAGTATTCTCCGAAAGTCGGAGCGTCTGCTTATCGGTGCGAAGTCGGTGAATGTTGTAGGGACTGAGGAAAACTGTGCTCTTCCAGTCGTGCTTGGTGAAATGCTTGCAAATCGCGGATTTGAAGTGACTGTGCAGGGCGTTACCAGAAGTCCTATTCTGCCATCAGATGAAGATGGGTATCCGATAAACACGCGTGCAAAACTCTCCAGTCTTTATGAAAAGAGCCGCACGGTATACCTATATAACGCACCCAAGTGCGACATCGCTTTTGTGCTGACCGATGCTGAAAATCCCACAAGAGAAGCGGAAGAAACGCTTTGCGGGGCACTTTTCGCCGAGAAAAATGTGCTTGTTCGTCAGCGTGCAGCACTTGTTCCGACTTCGATTTTGAAGAACGACGGAATCGTCCTTCTTAAAGATATTACGGGCAGGGTAGAGCCACTTGCTTCTGCACAACGCGAGAAATTTATCCGAAGCGGTGTGCATTACAGCGAGCTTCTCCCCGCAGAATATGAGCCGTCAGCCGAATACCTCCGCTTGTATGAGAGCGGCTTGGAACAGTGGTCGGGTGAAACCGCACGTGCGGTAGCCTCAATCTCGGAGCAGATTTTCGCAAAAAAGGGCAAAAACGCTGTCATTGTGTCGCTTGCACGTGCAGGAACTCCCATTGGCGTGCTGATTGTGCATTATCTTCGCAGAAAGTACGGCATTAACCTTGCACACTATTCGATTTCGATTATTCGGGGCAAGGGCGTTGATAAGAACGCTATGCGTTACATATTGGCACGTCACCGCCCCGAAGATTTGCAGTTCGTGGACGGCTGGACGGGAAAGGGTGCGATTAATTCCCAGTTGATTGAAGCACTCAAGGATTTTCCGCAGATTGATACCACCCTTGGCGTACTTGCCGACCCCGCAGGTGTTTGTGAATTGTGCGGAACACATGACGACATCTTTATTCCATGCTCCTGTCTTAACAGTGTAGTATCGGGACTGTTCAGCAGAAGTTTTCTGCGTGATGATTTGATTGGCAGCGGTGATTTCCACGGTGCAGCGTATTTCTCCGAGCTTGCCGACCATGACAGAACATACAAGTTTATCGAGAGGGTAGAGCGGGAGTTTGACTTTATCGGGGAGATATCTCCTGTCGGACATTGCTCGTTTGGCTGGGGGCTGGAGGAAACACAAAAAATCGCAGCAGAGTTCGGAGTTGACGACATCAACCTTGTAAAGCCCAGTATCGGTGAAACAACACGCGTTCTTCTTCGTCGTATTCCGAGAGTCATTCTCCTGCGTGAAAAAGGAAGCATTCTCACTGCACATATAGAGGAACTAGCCGCAGAGAAGGGCATACGGGTAGAGGAGTATCCGCTGGTCTGCTACCGTGCAGTCGGAATTATTTCAAATGACTAAATAAAACCTCTTGACAGAATGGGTTTATATGTGGTAAAATATAGGATAAGGATAATCTAGATATCAATGAAATGAGGTGGTTTTATGGCAATTTCTCCATTAACAGGTGCTGCGGCACTCGGAGCGGCTGCTTTGGAAGGAATAACGCCCAAAAGCACTCCTGCTGATATACAGAGCACTGTTGAAAAACTTAAAAAGCAGCGTAACGATTATAAGAACGAAATCGAGTCCGTCGCTCGCGACAGAAAAATAAGTCAGCTTGATAAACGCATTGACAATCTCGAGAAGCGTTTGGAAAAGATGAAGGCCGCCGCTGATGATGGCGAGTGCCAGACTTGCAAGAATCGCAAATATCAGGACGGTTCCGATGACCCGGGTGTTTCGTTCAAGTCGCCGACCAAGGTTTCGTCCGGTTCTGCGGAGTCTGCTGTTCGTGCCCACGAGTATGAGCATGTAAACCGAAATCAGGCAAAGGCTGCACGTGAGGATCAGGAGGTTGTTTATCAGTCCGTGCGTATTAAGCACGGCATTTGTCCGGAGTGCGGTGAGGACTATGTTGTGGGCGGAGTAACCACCACTGTTACCAAGCCTAAAACCGATGAACGCTTTGAAGTCGGTATGCGTGACAAAGAAGCGGAAAAAGGAAAATTATTTGACGCAATTGCATAATGAAAATGTCCCTTGTTGAGAGGGACATTTTTTATGTCATATATAACGCTGAATTTCGGTTTCCTTGCCGTCTTCAATGTAGATTCTGGGGACGCGGGTGCCGATTGCACAGAGCAATTCGTAGGTGATAGTTCCTATCTGGGAAGCCGCTGCCTCGATAGAGCAGAAGCCCTCTCCCGAGTAAACCGTCACGGTATCGCCAATTTTAACGTCGGGAATATCGGTTACGTCAATCAAGGTCTGGTCCATACAGATTCGTCCGCAGATGCGGGCGGGTTTACCGTTAATCATCACGCTCCAGTTTTCGGAGAGCCGCCTGTTGAAGCCGTCCGCGTAGCCGCAGGAAACAAGGGCTATTCTGGTGTCTTTCTGTGCTGTGAATGTTCTTCCGTAACTTACAGTATCGCCCTTGTGAATGGTTTTAAGTTGACTGACGATGGTTTTTAACTGGAAAATAGGTTTGATTCCATCGGGGAGAGGAAAACGAGAATCCGGCTTCTGACCGTACATTATGATTCCCGAGCGGATAAAGTCGCCCTCGTAATCCCTGTGATAAATGATACCGCCGCTGTTCTGGGAGTGGGTTTTCAAACCGCGTTGTTTGCACAAGCCAATTAGCTTCTGCTGCTGCTTATTTGTGAACTCAATATCTGATTCTTCCAGACTGTCTGCCGCAGCAAAATGCGTGTAGCCCGCCTGACAATCCAGCCCTTTCTGTGAAAGAATAAAGTCTAACTGCTCTGCGGTATTGATACCTACTCGGCTCATTCCTGTATCGATTTTAATGTGAACGGGGATTTTAACACCTTGCTCAAGTGCACACTCGGAGAGAGTTTTAGCATACTCGGTGTCTCCAACCGTGAAGATGTAATTTCTTTCCAAATTTTCCAGAATAAGAGGAATATCGCAATATCCGAATATCAGGATATTTCCCTCGATACCTCCCTCCGTAAGACGCTGAGCCTCCCAAAGGTTAGATACGGCAAACCAGTGTACCCCACACTTGTTAAGAGCTTTTGCACACTGCACATCGCCGTGTCCGTAGGCGTTCGCCTTCACAACGGCGATAATTTCTTTTTCTCCTGACATCTCTCGGATAGTCTTAATATTCTTTTTCAGAATGTCGAGATTTATCTCTGCCCAGGTTCGCCAATAAAAATTATTCATATATGTACCTCTATGTATTGAAATTTTCAGAAAAATGTGTTATACTATCAATAAGCGGTGTTTTTCTTGATTATACACCCAACATATATTATATTACTATTCAACAAAAAAATCAATACCAATTTTTTAAAAATACAGAAATAGGTAGAAAGAGGAAATTTATGGCAGTACAGAGAAAGAGCAATTGGTATATCTACCTTATTGCGTTTTCAATTGCTTTGGCATTTGCTATAGCCGCAATTTTGGCGTTTCAGTGGTATTTGTTCCCCGATGAAACCAGTCCGGTGGGAATTGACAAAAACGGTGAACTAACTGATGACTTCCGCCCCAGCAAAGACCACAATTTCAGCGGTCTGTTTATGATGTCTGATGATAGTGCGGATATTCCCGAATTGTTTGTGCTAATCACGTACAATGCGGTCGATAATCGCATCGCATATATTCCGTTTCCTGCAAGTATCAGTATGTCTACCGACGGCAGAACTCTCCCGAATGTGTATGCTGCACAGGGCGGTGAAAAGGTGCTTGATGTTCTGGAAAGTGCGATTGGCGTAAAATGCGATTTTTACGTTAAGATGGATAGACTTGGTTTCATCACTATGGTGTCGAGTTTCGGAAACTTGGAATACGAAGTCCCCAAGAGTATGATTATCGTTGATGGAGAAACTCAGCAGACTCTGAATGCAGGCAAGCAGCGTCTTGATGCGGAAACTGTTTTCAGGTTGATGATGTTAGCGGAATTTGGCGAGGGCGAGTCTTACAAATTCAATTGTATCGGAGAAATAATGTCGGGCTTGATTAATCAGAACTATCGTGTTCTTGACGGAAACAGCCAAGTCATGGACTCTTTCTTCAGACTGATTACGGAGGGTTCTCAGACAAATCTTACTGATGAACTTTATCGTTCCCGCAAGGCGGCACTTCTCAATACGGCGGCTTATGGAGTTTCTCCCGCTGAATATTATGTTCCTTATGGCGAATATGCCGGTGATGGCAGCTTCGTTATTTCTGAAAAATCAATTACTACAATCAGACAGAAAGCTGGGTTGGAATAATGGACGAGCGAATTAAAAAGACAATGCAAAACCTCGAACTCAATAAGATGAAGCCTTACTACGCTGAAAACTGCAGCGAGCTTCTTGATATTGTGCGTGAATTGGTCAAGGACGATAAGCTGATTACTTCGGGCGGTTCGGCTACTTTGAAGGAGAGCGGCGTCATCGAAATGCTCAAAAACGAATATGGACACGCATTTTCACCGCGTCCTGTGAATGGCAGTGCCGAGGAATTGAGGGATTTCTTCAGAAGCGAGTTCAGCTCCGATACATTTCTTTCAAGTACAAATGCACTTACCGAAAACGGCGAGCTGTACAACGTTGACGGCAACGGAAACCGTGTCGCTGCACTGATTTACGGTCCCGCACAGGTTATCATCGTGGCGGGTGTAAACAAGATTGTCAAGGACTTGGCTGAGGCAAAGGAACGGGTTGAAACTATTGCTGCTCCTCTGAATACGAAACGTCTTGACAGTGCTACCCCCTGCAAGGAAACCGGCAGATGTGCCCACTGCCACAGCGACCAGAGAATTTGCTGTTCGTATGTTACACTTGCTCAACAGAGGGTACCCAATAGAATAAAGGTCATCATTGTAAACGAAAAATTAGGCTTCTGATTAACCTTTCCGAGAAGGAGGTAACTTATGGCTTACTACATAGGCGTAGATGTTGGCGGCACAAACATTGCGTGCGGAATCGTGAATGACGATTGCCAGATTATCGCACGATCAAAGGTGAAGACCGGATATGGGGACAAGGGAGGACCTCCAGAGTATTCTGTAGTTTTGGAGAACGTCAAAGAAGCTGTTCGCAAGGCTTGCAGTGAAGCGGGAATCTTGGTGTCAGATGCTAAGTGCATCGGCATTGGCTGTCCGGGTATCTGCAATAACGAAACGGGATTGGTGGAATACTGCAGCAATCTCGGGTTTGAGAATGTTCCGCTTCGAGATGATGTTGAGAAGGCGTTTAATCTTCCTACGTATCTTGAGAACGACGCGAACGCAGCCGCTTTCGGCGAGTTCGTTGCAGGTGGTGCAAAGGGGAGTAAAAATGCTGTTGTAATCACGCTTGGTACGGGTGTCGGTTCGGGCATTATTATCGATGAGAAGATATACCGTGGCTCGTATTGTGCAGGCGGAGAGATTGGACATACGGTAATCGTAATGGACGGTTTGCCTTGCTCTTGCGGAAGAAAGGGCTGCTTTGAGGCGTATTCTTCGGCTACGGGTTTGGTTCGTATGAGG
>JBJESA010000313.1:0-5814 GCA_051882535.1 Oscillospiraceae bacterium | reverse complement strand
TGTTTATCATTGACCGAACCGATTGTTCCGTAAGACGATGGTGAAGCTTGTTTACAAAGAAAAATCCCGACTCGGATATATCCTCGCGAAACGTTTCGTAGTAACGGTTCAGCGCTTTCAAGACATCGTGATTTTCGATTTGAATAATGCGTTCTCGCGAGCCTTTGCCGAAGATTTTCACGGTGTGGTTTGTCAAGTCCACCGCGTCCGGAGTGAGCGTGCAAATCTCGGAAACCCTTGCTCCGGTTGCGAACAGAACCTCCAGTACCGCAATATTTCTAATCGCGTTTTTTCGTGCAAAATCCGTGTGGCACTGCCGAAAGTTTTCGTAAGCGTTTGCAAGAATTTTGCCGATAATGTTCATTGGGATAACCTTTGGCAGTACCATAGGTTCGCGAAATGATGTGTCAATTTTATCGAACGGATTCGTTTCGATGATTTCCTGCGTCATCAGGTAATGCGTGAATGCTTTCAGCACAGCGATTTTGCGCTTGGCGGTTTTGGGCTTGAACTTCTTGTGCAGATGAGCAATGTAGTCGATTATGACATTTTTGTCGAACGTTCCCTCGGAAAATTCAGCGAACTGCATTAAATCGGTGCCGTATGCCCTGGTTGTTTTGGAACTGAGCGTTTTCTGCTCCAAACAGTAGCTGAGGTAGAGGGAAATAGTATTCCTTAAATCCATATCGGTTTCTCCTTTAATTTTAGTATGCTTTAATTATATCCCTAAATGTTGATTTTTTCAAATTATACAACCTGTTGTGCGAATATTTGTACAAAACACCGAATTTGCTGGAAAAATGATGAAATTTAGTTCTGAATGTGATATATTAGTGGTGGAAAACGATGGATAACTTCAAATTATCGATAAAAAATATGGGAGAAAAAGCATGAAAAAATTTGTTAAATGGGTTCCTCTAGTAATAAGTCCGGTATTAGCGATTGTTTCTTTTGTACTGACCTATTATCTAGACCCATTAAAATACTCATCACAATCTTCTTTAGCGGCAATACCCGCCTTTTTACTTTCAATAATAATATTGATAATTGGTCAAATCATATCAACTCATACTGAAGTTGAAAAGGTTTCTGCTGATTCCGAACGAGTATTTGAAACAGTAAAGAATTATCTTCATGTTACCAAAATGGGGACACCTAAAAACGCATGGCAGTACATAATTAATAGATTACCTGTGTTGGAATATGTACAGAACACCTCATTTAATTTTGAAGAAGAAAGTGAGCAAACCCAAGAGCGCTTGTATGATAGTATGCTATATAAACATTCAATTAACGAAATTGCAAGACATATTAATCAAGGCCTGATTTGGAAAGATATCGGAGATCAGTCTGCGCTAGAACGATTTGAAACAATCAGCCAAAAAATCAATGAAAAAAGTAAAAATAGATATCAACACAGGATAATAAGTCAAAAAGAGCCACAAATTGGATTTGTTATACTTACATACAAAGATGGTACTACGGAAGTTTTATTTAATTGGGATTTCCGTGATATTCCACAGGATCCGGTTGTGCTTCTGTCAAGAGACCAAGAAATACTAAATATGTTTTCGGCTCAATATAAAGGGTTATGGAGAGTTGCTGTTGTAAATTATGATAATAGTGCTATCAGATCAACTTCATAAAAATATCTGTTTTTCAACAGAGGATCTTCATCTATCCACTTACGCAGTTGTGCTGCAGACTTTTCTGAAATGTGTTCACACGTCCATTTAAGAGTATCCTGGTAATAAGCAATGAAATCTTCAGGGAATGGGCTTGAACGTTCAAACAGTTCAAATTCATAATGCTTATTTCTGTAACTTGAGATTTGAAGAACACTAAATGTTCTATCAAGATCATAATGATGAAACTTATTACTATTTTCAGTTGCAATTCTTAGGTCAATCTCCATATTCTGTCTTTGAGATGTTGGCATGGGACCGAATCGAATCGAGGCTCCATCGTATTGGCGAACGGCAAGAGTACCTCGGGGACTGGTCGAATGTAATGCTTCAATAAAAGAGTATAAATCTTGTATATATGGGAATATATTGAAAGCCAATATCAAATCGCTCTGAGGAATCTTATTCACATCTTTTTCCAGATCCAAGTGCTCAAATGAAACCTTTCTGTCCCAGAATTTGCTTCTTTCTTTGGCTAAACTCAGCACTTCGTCATCGCTGTCAATTCCTATGAATTCACATTCTTTTGGGATAATTCTATTTAAGAGTTCTAACCATAGACCAGAAGCACATCCTAAATCCACTATTTTTTGTGGACGTAATTCTTTTAACCTTTTAGCAAAGGAAGTCCTTTCCGGTAACTTTGCTTTATGGTGATTTTCTAACCAAATTGCATCTGCTAATGGTTTTCCAGTCGAGTTTTCTCTTGATATCATATAATCCTCCTTTACTCTATTATCGATAATTTGAAGTTATCTTATGTTGAGCATTACATATAGCCACTTCTCCTCTACTATAGAGGAGATTTTTGTTACAGAGGAAGGAGAGTTATCAATGCCAAAAATCATTGTCACCAGTCGCTATATAAAGTCCGGCTCGCACGGGAAAATCAGCAACTATGTCAAGTACATCGCCACCCGAGAGGGAGTTGCAATTTCTGAAAACAGACGTGAACTCGATCGCGAGGTTTTTATGAACTACCTTGATTCCCGTCCGCAATCTCACGGCTTATTCTCGGGCACAGACGAGCCAATCGTCCTTGACAGAGCCGCAAAGGAAGTCGCTAATCATACAGGAACGGTGTGGACGCACATTGTTTCTTTGCGGCGTGACGATGCGGAGCGTATGGGCTATAACAATCTTGAGGCATGGCGGGATTTGGTTCGACGGCATATTTCGGATATTGCGGAAGCACAAAAAATCGCTCCCGAAAATATCCGTTGGTATGCCGCATTTCACAATAAGGAAACCAATCCCCATGTGCATATTGTAGCTTATTCAGCGGACGGAAAACAGGGATTTCTTACCGAAAAGGGTATTGAAAAAATCCGCAGTGCGTTTGCCAACGACATCTACAAGGACGAACTTCAAAACTTGTATCAGCAGCAAACACTCGTCCGCGACAACCTTCGCTCTGAAGCGGAAAGTGTTATGAAAAATCTGTTGGCAGAGTTGGAGAAAGGCGATTTTGAAAATCCACATCTTGAAGAACTCGTCTTGAAATTGCAATCTCAACTTCGCGGTTCAAAAGGTAAAAAGGTCTACGGTTACCTGCAGCCGAGCGTCAAGACAACTGTTGATGAAATAGTCGCGGAGCTTGTGAAAAATCCTCTTCTCAAAAAGATGTATGATGAGTGGTGTTCGTTGGAGCAGCAGAAATACGAAACCTACACTAGTACGGTGCAGAAGTTCCCTCCGCTTGAGGCAAACAAGGCGTTCAAGCCAATCAAGAATGCGGTTATTCGGGCGGTTTTGGATATGCAGCTACCAACAAGTGAACCGAATATTAGTAGCCAAGAACTATTTGCTATTGACAGCACACAGTTGCAGAATAACTCGCAGTCATCTATTCAGAAAACTGTCCTTGCCATGCTCTCATTCTTTGGCAAGCTGATTTCCGATGACTACAACCGCAGCTCAAGAGGACTGAAGCTCCGCACAGAGCACAAATTGAAAGCCGCTATCCGTCGCAAGAAACAGGCGCTCGGCTTGAAAGAGAATCCGTTGGAAAATCCACAATTTAAGGAGGGATAAATTGCTGAATAATCGTGAAATCTATTCCACAAACCTACCGCACCGTGCGATCGCAGTGTATATGTATCTGCGCGACCGAGCTGGTAAGGACGGCTCATGCTACCCTGCTGTCAGTACGATAGCAGCGGACTTAAAGATGTCCAAAAGCACCGTGAAACGTGTGCTTTGCGACCTCGAAAAAGCACAGTACATTCGACACGAACGCAGATACAGACAATCAGGCGGATACTCAACGAACCTTTACTTCGTCGTGCATCCGCCTTAATTTTTTTGAAATTCCTACTCACTCACAAGGGGAAATTCTGCCTTGTTGGTGGTCTATGGGTAGGGTCATCATGAACCTACAATGTTAAGTAACCAATATAAAATTATTTTATATCGGGGAAAGGAATTTTTTTATGCCCTACATCAATTTCTCGGATGATGACTTGTATCGTGCGAATTCTGCGAATCTCGTGTCCTATTTGGAGAGCCGTGGGGAACGGATTAAGCGGGTTGGCTCGACTTATCAGTACATCTACACGGATGGCAGCGGAACTCATGATAGCATCGCGATCTCTGGTGGTAAATGGTATGATCACAAGAATCAGCGTGGCGGTTATGCGGTCAAGTTTCTGCAGGAGTTTCTCGGTTTTTCTTTTCAAGAATCCGTACTTGAGCTTCTAGGCGGGTATTCTTCTGCACAGACGATTATCACTCCGAGAGAAGCCCCTAAGCCTTTCACTAAACCGTTTGAGCTGCCCGAAGCCAACTCGGATATGCGGCGAGTATTCGCATATCTCACCAAGCAGCGGTTTATCTCGCCGGACATAATCTCGCACTTTGCTCACGAACACAAAATCTACGAGGAGAAAAAGTACCACAATGTCGTGTTCGTGGGAATGGACGAGAACGGCACTCCCAAGCAAGCCTCGGTGCGCTCAACATTGAGTTTCGGAAAGACATTCCGCATAACAATCGCAAGTTCGGATACAAAATACAGCTTCTCGCACTTTGGCGGTGACGGGAAGCTGTTCGTTTTTGAAGCGCCGATAGATATGCTGTCGTTCATCACGCTCTACCAAAAGGATTGGCAGCAGCATAGCTACATCGCCATGAACGGCGTATATGAGAGCGCGGTACTAAAGGCTTTGGAGAGCCGTCCGGGTTTAAATGAAATTTATCTCTGTACCGACAACGATGAAGGCGGCATCGAGGCAGCGGAACGGCTGGGAGATATACTTGCTGAGAAGGGATATACGAATATTTTTCGCCTTGCTTCCTTGCAAAAGGATTGGAACGAAATGCTCAAACAGCATTATGGCACGGAATATCTCCCTGCTGTTCCTCATGAGCGCAAAGAACTGTACTTACAGAGCGTTGCCGAGCTAAACGAGATGAAGATTCATCCGAACCGCATAACCAACGACTTGATAACCGTTTACAACTCCGCCGACCGAATACGATTGGCGGAGTTTTCTCTTGCAACAAGTGAGCATTTCCTGAAGATAGCAGGTGAGGATTTTCCACTTGAAATGATGAAAAACAGGCTTTCTAACGAATACAAATGCTACCTTGACAAGGGCGGCATTTCTGTGAAATCCGACAAGTTGAGAAGTGCCGTAAATGCTGGCGCAGAGCGACTTCGCGGCTTGTCACAAACAACCGATGAAGTGAAAATAACAGTGCGAAAATTGTTCGATATCGCGGACTGTGCTTTGAGGTTGACAACCGAAGAAATGCTCGTTCAACGTGCCGAACAAAAGGAAAAGATTGAGCCGGATTTTTCGCATATTATGAGATGAAATTGGAGGAAAAATGAGTCAAACACAAATTCTTCTGCTCTGCCTTTGCGGAGTATTTTTTGTTGTGATTGCGGTACTTGCCGCAATTGGCAATCTCTATTCTCTCAGAGGAATACCGAATAAGCCTGTGGGCAACGGACAGCACGGAATGGCAAGGTTTGCGACCAACAGCGAGGTTACGCGAACCTACAAGCAAATCCCCTACACGCCGCAATTGTGGCGAAACGGACAGAAACTTCCAAATGTTGACGGGCTTATTATTGGCTGTCAGAAATCGGCGAGTGGAATGACCGCGCTTGTTGATGACGCGG
>JBJESA010000312.1:0-5854 GCA_051882535.1 Oscillospiraceae bacterium | reverse complement strand
GAAATCGAATTCTTAAGCCCCAAGCCCGTAAGCGACAATGCGGTACACCCCGCAATACCCACCACGGTCATAAACATACGCCGTTTATAGCGGAAGATATTTCTGCCGCTTACTTTGGCGAAGAAATTCAGCCTGTTCCAGATAAACGGGATTTTCTCGATAAGCACACGTTTTCCCGCCTTGGGTGCTTTCGGCCGCATAAGGGACGCGGGGGTTTCTTTAAGTGCCTTACTGCACGAGAAGAACACCGTCAGTGCGATTGCCGCCACCATCGACAGTATCGCGGAAATGATATTCAGCGGTTCGAACAGAAAATGAATTTTCGTGATGTCGTACATCATCGAATACGCATATACAATCACGCCCGGAAACAGCACACAGCCGCCGAACGCTCCCGCCGTGCCGCCTACCACCGCACCGCTCACTGCGTACACCATATAATGCCGCATAATAGCCGCATTGGAGTAGCCGAGGGCTTTCAGCGTGCCTATCTGAGTACGCTGTTCCTCCACCATTCTCGACATTGTGGTAAGGCAGACAAGCCCCGCCACCAACAGGAAGAACACGGGGAAGATATTTGCGATTTTGCCGATACGCTCGGAGTTGCTCTCATATTCCGCGTAGCCGATGTTGTCCTCGCGGTCGAATATGTACCACTCGGGATAGCCCGCGTCCGCTATCTCCTGCTTTCCGTCCGCGATTTCACGCTCGGCGTCCTGGATTTCACGGTTGAAGTCGGACACGCCCTTTTCGTACTCCGCACGGGCTTCGTCAATCTGCTTTTGTGCGGCTTCGAACTGTGCGTTCATCTGAGCTTTCATCTGTTCGAGTATCGCCGGCGGGAGAGCGGGGTTCAGTGCGGATTCAGCCTGTTTCTTCTGCTCGTCAAGCTGTGCCTGTGAGTCGGAAATCTGCTTTGCGGCATTGTCAAGCTCCTTTTGTCCGTCAATCTTAGCCTCAGCGAGGTCTTTTTCGGCTTGTGCGATGTCGGCGAGGGCTTCTCCGAACACCTCGTCATAACGTGCGGCACAGCGTTCTTCCGTGATTGCTTCGATTTTCTCCGAAAGCTCGTCACGGAGTGTTTTGTATTCCTCGGAATAACTCGGGAGTGCCTTCAGTTTGTCGGACTTCACGTAAATCTCGGTGAACACGTCCGCCGTAAACTGTTTTTCGTCCACCATCACGAACGCGTCAATCGCACCGTCGCCTATTGTAGTCGAACCACGCTGAGTGATTGACACATACATCGGCGTTTTGTACAAACCAACCACCGTAAACTCGCGGCGGGAAAGCGGAAATTCCTCGGCATTCGTCAAATCCACCAGAGAAATCCTGCTCCCTACGGGAATGTTACGCCGCAGGCTGTTTGCACTGACAATACATTCGTCCTCGGCTTCGGGCATTCGTCCCTCGTACAGTTCTATAGTATTCACCTGTGCGTTATCTTCCGTATTCAAAGAGAACACTCGGGTGAGATACTCCTCCTCGTCCTTGTGGAGAGCGAGGTCGGTGTACTTCGCCGCGAAAGCGCCGTCTATGCCGTCAATCGCGGCGAGTGCCGCCTCGTCATTCTCCGTCAGACCAAACGTACACATCACCCGCAAATCAAAGAGATTGTGCGAATCGTAGTAGTCGTCCGCGGAGGTTCTCATAATGCTTGGTGTGGCACGTACTCCGCTGAAAAAGCCCACGCCGAGCATACAGATAAAGAAGATGGAAAGAAAACGTGATTTCGTCTTAGAAATCTCGCGTATAGTGTTTTTGGCTGTTGCTTTCAATTTTCCACCCCCAACTTACCATTCGATTTCTTCTACCGGAGTGGGGTTTGGATTGAGCGTCACCGAATCCACCTTGCTGTTTTTGATTTTGATAACGCGGTCTGCCATCGGGGTGATTGCCGTGTTGTGAGTAACCAGAATAACCGTCATTCCGTCCCTGCGGCAGGTGTCCTGCAATAGCTTCAGCACCAGCTTTCCCGTGTTGTAGTCGAGAGCACCCGTAGGCTCGTCACACAGCAGCAGCTTTGGCTTTTTGGAGAGAGCACGGGCGATGGAAACACGCTGCTGTTCGCCGCCCGACAATTGAGCGGGGAAGTTGTCAAGTCGCTCGCCCAGTCCTACCTTTGTAAGAATCTCCTCGGCGGGGATAATGTCCTTTTTGGTCTGTGCCGCGATTTCCACGTTCTCCTTAGCGGTGAGGTTGGGCAGAAGATTGTAGAACTGGAAGATGAAGCCTATGTCGTAGCGGCGGTACATAGTCAGCTGTTTGCGGTTGTAGCCGTCTATTCTCGCACCGTCCACCGAGATTATGCCCTCGTCACAGGCGTCCATTCCGCCCAGAATATTCAGAATAGTAGTTTTGCCTGAACCGGAAGGTCCAACGATTACCGCCAGTTCGCCTTTTTCGATATCGAACGTCATTCCATCGGCGGCGTTGATGGTAACTTCGCCGACATGATAACGCTTGTATACGTTCTCTAAAGTTACAAATGCCATGTGGTTTCCTCTCTAAACTATTGCTTAAACTATACACCGCACAAGTTTTTGGCTTGTGCGGTCAAAGTGATAAAAGGTCGATTTTGTGGGGAGGGGTGCGGGGATATCTTGCGTATTTTGTTTTTTCCGCGAGAGGTACCCCCACCCCCAACCCCCTCCCCCGATGGGGGAGGGGGCTATTATTTTATTCCGTGGGGGTGCTAACGCACCCCCACTCCCCCGTTCTGGGGGCAAGCCCCCAGACCCCCGAGTGGGCATTATTACTTAACGGTAATCTTGTCCTTGCCGCCCATATACGGTCTGAGGACTTCGGGAATACGAACGCTGCCGTCTGCCTGCAGATTGTTCTCCAAGAATGCGATAAGCATTCTGGGGGGAGCAACAACGGTGTTGTTGAGTGTGTGTGCGAAGTAGTTGCCGTTCTCGCCCTTAACGCGAATCTTCAGGCGGCGAGCCTGTGCGTCACCGAGGTTGGAGCAGCTGCCCACCTCGAAGTACTTCTTCTGGCGGGGCGACCATGCCTCGACATCGTAGCTCTTCACCTTGAGGTCGGCGAGGTCACCCGAGCAGCACTCAATCGTTCTTACGGGAATATCCATCGAGCGGAACAGGTCAACTGTGTTCTGCCACAGCTTGTCAAACCACATTGCGGAATCCTCTGGCTTGCAGACTACTATCATCTCCTGCTTCTCAAACTGGTGAATACGATAAACTCCGCGTTCCTCAATACCGTGAGCGCCCTTCTCCTTGCGGAAGCAAGGCGAATAGCTGGTGAGAGTGTACGGCAGCTTCGCTTCGTCATTGATAGTGTCGATAAACTTACCAATCATCGAATGCTCGGAAGTACCGATAAGGTAGAGGTCCTCGCCCTCGATTTTGTACATCATAGCGTCCATCTCGGCGAAGCTCATTACGCCCGTAACCACGTTCGAACGAATCATAAACGGCGGTACGCAGTAGGTGAAACCGCGGTCAATCATAAAATCACGAGCATAGGAAATAACCGCACTGTGCAGTCTTGCAATATCGCCCATCAGATAATAGAAGCCGTTGCCCGCAACCTTTCTCGCACTGTCGAGGTCGATTCCGTCAAAGCTCTCCATAATCTCGCTGTGATAAGGTACTTCGAAATCGGGAACAACAGGCTCGCCGTATCTCTGAATCTCGACATTCTCGCTATCGTCCTTGCCAATCGGTACAGACGGGTCGATGATGTTCGGGATAGTCATCATAATCTTGGTGATACGCTCGGCAAGTTCAGCCTGCTTCTCCTCAATCTGCTTCTGCTCCTCGGCGAACTCGGCAACCTTTGCCTTTGCCTGCTCCGCTTCTTCCTTCATTCCCTTTGCCATAAAGCCGCCGATTTCCTTGGAAATGCGGTTTCTGTCGGCACGAAGCTGTTCCATTCTCTGAATGGACTTGCGGTTCTCCGCGTCAAGCTCGATTACCTCGTCAACGAGCGGGAGTTTGCTGTCCTGAAACTTCTTCTTGATGTTTTCCTTTACAGCATCGGGGTTCTCTCTCAGAAATTTAATGTCTATCATGGTTATATCTCCTTTATTTAGTCCTCATTAAAGAACTTAATTATATTTTCAAGGTGTTCCTTGTCGGAAAAATTAATTTGCAGCACATTGCCCTTTTTGCCCTCGGATATGCGGACTTTCGTGCCGAGTATCTCGGAGAGCGAGGCTTCAACCTCGGTAAAGTAGGACAGCCGCTGCTTTATCGTCTTGGAGGCTTTCTCCTCGGCGATTCGCTGTGCTTCACGCTTGGCGATTGCTTCTACCTGACGAACGGAGAGTTCGCCGTTCGCGGCACGGTTCGCCACCTCAATCATCAACGCTTCGTCCTTAATCTGCTTGAGAGCCTTGCAGTGTCCCGCGGAAAGAGCACCGTCTTTCAGCAAATCCTGCACCGCAGTCGGCAGAGCCAGCAAGCCAAGGCTGTTCGCAATTGAAGAACGTGCCTTGCCGAGTGCCTTTGCGAGTTTATCCTGCGTCATACCGAACTTGTCGATAAGCTCCTTGAAACCGAGTGCTTCTTCAATCGGGTTGAGGTTCTCACGCTGCAAATTCTCGATAAGAGCAATCTGCATTGTCTGCTCGTCGGAGAGGTCGTCGCGGATAAGCACGGGGACTTCGGACAAGCCCGCCATCTTCGCCGCACGCCAACGCCGTTCTCCCGCAACAATCTGGTAATTGCCCGTGGGCAGAGAGCGTACAATCAGCGGCTGAATTATGCCATGCTCGGAAATCGAATCGGCAAGAGCCTTGAGGGCGTCCGCGTCGAAATTCTTTCGCGGCTGATTCTTGTTCGGCTCGATGTCGATTAGCCGCAGTGTTTCTATTCCCTCGGTGTCGCCAACGTTATCCATAAACAGTTCGCTGAAACTGCCTTCAGTTTTTCTTGCCATTCTTTAATTTCTCCATTTCTTTGACTTTGGCGAGTACTTCCTTTGAGAGCTTGACATACGCCTCTGTACCCTTGTTTCGCTTATCATAGTTAAGTATGGACTCGCCGTGGCTTTGTGCCTCGGAAATCTTCACTGTACGCGGAATCTCCGTCTTGAAAACCGCCCGCTTATCGAAAGCACTCTTGATGTCGTTCATAATCTCCATACAGGACAACAGACGTTTATCCACCATTGTAAACACGATACCCATTATATTCAAATCGCGGTTGTACTTCTGCTTGACGGTCTTAATCGTAAGCATAAGCTGTGCAAGACCCTCTCTCGCGAAATGCTCGCACACCATCGGCACGATAATAGTATCGCACGCAACCAGAGTATTCACCGCCAGCACGCCGAGCGACGGCAGACTGTCGATAATCACGATATCGTAATCGTCCTTTACCTGCACCAACGCCTTGCGAAGCTGAACATTCTTCTGCTCCATATTGGTGAGAATCGGCTCTGCGTCCGACAATTTCGGGTTTGACGGCAGAATCCAAATATTCTTGTAGTGCGTTTCGATAATTGCGTCCTGTGGGCGGCACTTGCCCGTCACCACGTCAAACATCGTATTTTCGAGGGACTTTTTCTTCACCCCGAAGCCGGTAGTTGCGTTGCCCTGCGGGTCGAAATCCACCACAAGCACTTTCTTCCCCGCCAGACCAAGACCTGTTGCCACGTTAATAGCCGTAGTAGTCTTGCCAACGCCGCCTTTCTGGTTTACTACTCCTATTACTATTCCCAAATTACATTCCTCCTGTTTTTCTCTATAACCTATTTCTAATTATAGCACAATGCAGAAGAAAAATAAAGAGGTTTGACGAAAAATGTTCCACGTGGAACAATATTCGGCGATTTGACTAAAAAAGGGGGCTTGGGGGCTATGCCCCTTTACCCCATCTGGGGG
>JBJESA010000311.1:0-5934 GCA_051882535.1 Oscillospiraceae bacterium | reverse complement strand
TGAAGAACTGCGGCTGAAATTCAAACAATTGAATGAACCAATCTTGTATGACATAAGTACTTCCCGAGAGTTTGTGTAAAAAGAACTTATAGTATTTGTTATACCATGTTTGATTGGAGAATATCATCAAATTCGGTTTCAAAGTATTCTCGCATTTCTTGAGGTACTAACTTTAATAGTATCCTGATGAATATGTATAACCTGTTTAAATACTTTAATTGATTATCTGTCTTATAGGTACCCTCTTTCACTGTTTTCACCACCTATAATGTATTTATTATATTATAGCAGATTTCTAATACAATGTAAAGTCTAAATTGTCAAAGGACTAACAGATTTTGAAATTCTTTGTTTTGCGTTCCTCTATATCTACTTTACAAATCCCGAAAAATGTGTTATAATTATATTGTCAAAAACCATTGTTAAATTGAATGGAGAACAAGATTATGAGCAGAGAACCATACACATCAGGAGAGGGTTATGTTTTATTTCCACTGGCAGATGTTGACAGAGATAATTATGTGGAACTACATCGACAGTTAAATGGTGAAAGTTCATTGTTTCTTATGCCAATAATAAAGGATATGATGTGGGAAACAACACTAAACAATGAAAGGGATAAGCAATACTCAATTTACGAGGACAACGGAGAGTATTGTGGCTGCATTGAACTGCAAAAATATCAGAGCGACACTCCCGAAATAGGTCTTAATCTGCTGGAAAGCAAGCGTAATCAAGGACTAGCTGCAAAGGTCGTGAAGTTGCTTGTGCAAAAGGCTTGTCGAGAGCAGAATATCGATTATTTCTTGATAAAGATAATGTCCAACAATTCTCACAGCCAACATGTATTTGAGAAAATGGGTGCTATCCAAGTCGGAGAAGAAGAACGCCCATTTGTAGCAGTTATGAAGGAACTCAAACAAATTGAATCAGAAGAAATTTCTGATGACATATACGGAATATTAAAGGCAAATTTTGATGATAAAGATGATAACGCATTTGTGCTCATTTATAAGCTGCCGCCCGAAGCGTTATTATGAGTAATAGTAGTAAAACGCCCCTCATTTTACTACTATTTGACTACTAAACACGTCCGCGATTTGCCCCGATTTGCGTATTTTGTGTGAAAGCAACCTTGCTTTTACAGAAATTCACAGTGCGCAAATCAAGGCAAACTACCGCATAACAAAGTCTCTAGAAAGGAATACAAACAATGTACAGAATACTTTTTGTCTGCCACTGCAATATTAATACCTAACCTGGCGGCTTGATTGGGCAGTGATAAGAGAAAAGTGTATAAACAACTAGAAGTTCAAAGTAAACGGGTTTTCTGTGAAACTGAAATCAGAGTAGTTGTAAACACGTCATTTTATATTTTTCCTAAAATCTCACTCTGACCTTTTCCAGCATCCTTTTCTCAATCTGCGAAATGTACGAGCGCAAGATGCTAACTTTCGACGTCATTGTTCATATTTTTGTACATTTCGACAATATTCATAGGATTAGCAATAACATCGCTAAGGAAACAATATATCATTGAATTTTTTTGCATATTTCGCACTATTATTTCAACATGCTCTTGACTATTTCCTCAAAAGTGGGTATAATATAATAAAATGATTGAAAATCCACATTAAAATATGCAAAAAAATTCAACAGGAGGCACGATATGGAGATTAAGCGTGACCGATACTTGAACAAGCTGATTATGAAGAAGCACAATGGATTGATTAAAGTGGTGACGGGAATACGCCGCTGCGGTAAATCATACCTGCTGTTTACGCTGTTCAAAAATCACCTGCTTGAAAGCGGTGTTGACGAAAGCCACATTATCGAGCTTGCCTTTGACAGCTTTGAAAACAAGAAATACCGCGACCCCGAGGTGCTTTACCCGTTCATCAAGGAACAGCTTGTTGACGATAAGATGTACTATGTACTGCTGGACGAAGTGCAGCTACTTGGCGAGTTCGAGTCCGTACTAAACGGACTTATGCGTATCAAGAACGTAGACGTCTATGTTACAGGCAGCAACGCCCGCTTCCTGTCTAAAGACATAATAACCGAGTTTCGTGGACGAGGGGACGAGCTGCATATCCAGCCGCTCTCCTTTGCGGAGTTTATGTCGGTGTACAACGGCAACAAATACGACGGCTGGAACGAGTATGTGCTGTACGGCGGTCTGCCACCCGTAGTATTGCTCCCGACTGTCGAGCAGAAGATAGAGCTGCTCAAAACGCTGTTCCGGGAAACCTACATCAATGATATTGTCGGCAGGCACAGTATCAAGAACAAGGCAGAGTTTGAGGAACTGATTGACATTCTCTCGTCCGCAATAGGTTCACTTACTAACCCGAAAAAGCTCACCGACACTTTTAAAAGCAGAAAGAACAAGACCATCAGCCAAAACACGATTAAGAGCTACCTCGATTACCTCTGCGACGCCTTTATTGTAAGCCGAGCAACTCGCTACGATATCAAGGGGCGAAAATACATCGACACGCCGCAAAAGTACTATTTCAGCGATGTGGGGCTGCGTAATGCCCGTATCAATTTCCGGCAAATCGAGGAAAATCACACAATGGAGAACATCATCTACAACGAGCTGATTGCACGAGGATTCAATGTTGATGTGGGATTAGTAACGGTGAGCCAGAAAGACAAAAGCGGCGCTCTTGTTCGAAAGCAGCTTGAGGTGGATTTTGTGTGCAACAAAGGCTCAAAGCGGTACTATGTGCAGTCTGCCTTTGCGATTCCCGACAGAGAAAAAATGCAGCAGGAAGAAAACTCGCTGCTGCGGATAGATGATTCGTTCAAGAAGATTATAGTGGTAAAGGATACTCCCGCACCGAGCTACACCGATGATGGAATCCTAGTTATCGGGGTGTATGATTTTCTGCTTAATGGGGATAGTCTGGAAATGTGATGTCATGTATATAAGCTTCGCTCTGTATTTCCATTTTGAACGAAGTCAGTTTTCAAAGGTAATGCACAATCATCTTTTCACCCTCTGTTTCAGAAAAATGCTATGAAAAAGACATCCCAAAACAATACGATATTCATAGATTACAACTAAGTCCAATAGGAGATGGTATTAAGATGGTCACCCGAACAAATCGGCGGTCGGGCGAAGCATGGCAAAGAGCCGTTTAGCATATCTTTCCCAACAATTTACGTACAATTGACACGGACGTTTTGCCACATCAGCTAAAGAAAATCATGCGTTTCAAATGGAAACACAGAAAGTGCAAAACCAAGGACAAACGTGGCAAAATTCCCAACACTACGCCGATAAGCGAACGTCCTGCCGTTGCGGAAAACCGTACCCGATTCGGTCGCTTGGAGAGCGATAGTGTTCTAGGAAAGAGAAAGACCTGTTGCTTTAGTACTCACGTTGAACGCAAATCGGGATTTCTTGTTGATTTCAGAATTGACGACAGGCAGGACAATGCTTTCAATAAAGCTACTATTCAAGCCTTTTCGGCTATTCCGGATAAGCTTAAGAAAGGTTTCACCGTGGATAACGGCAAAGAATTTGCAGCTCATCAAGAACTGGCTTAAGCAACGGGCATGAAGGTTTTTGTGAGCCTTATTCGCCGTGGCAACGTGGCACGAACGAAAATACCAACGGTCTGCTTCGTCAATTTTTCCCTAAAGGTACTTTCTTTGCCGACATTTCCGATGATGATTTACAAAACATTGTCGAGTTAATAAACAATCGTCCGAGGAAACGCTTGAATTACCTTACTTCCCTAGAGGTGCTTAAAAAATTTTTCTCGTAATTATGTATGTTGCGCTTGTATTGACAATCTATCATGGAATTTGATGACGAGTTGTTGCTGGAAGCGTCACAGCCATGCTGCAAGTGGGACAAGCAGTACAATCTGGCTCAGGTGGAGCTTAGTGATTGCCAAATGATTGCCGAAAAAGCTTGTCATCAATTTGGCGAAGAAGAAATATCAAAAGCTGCGGTTGAGCGGATTACAATGTTCGCCGCGGACGAGATTATGGCTTACATTTCGCATTACAACGCAGTTTACGGTGTTAAGGGAATTATCGACGCGATTGGCGTTTATCTTCACTCCGACATCCAAAAAAATCTCTCGTCCAAGGATTTTTTTATTCTTGCGCTGGCGGTGCTCTACAGATGTTGAGGTAAGCGAAAACTTGAGAAAAATGCCGAGCGGAACTATGTTCGATATCTGGATTGGCTACGGGAGATTTTTCGCTTGCGCTTTGAGATTGAGGGAGTACGGTATTCTAAAGCGTTTATGTTATCGGTAAACCAACCACACGTCAGATACTAATTCTCTCTGATGATTACCCAAAAACTGCAATACGAGTCCTCGCTTATTGGATATTACTTTTTTATCTAAATTTTTAGTTTCATCAATCTTCTTAGAAGGTTGATGAGGTATCCGTTACTCCTACTTATCAACTATTCCCCACTCTCCCTTAATTTGTTCTGCCTTGTTATGCAAAACTTTGGGATTGTTAAGCATCATATTGATTACAGATTGCGCTATTGCAGAAGTGTGTCCCAAGCCTTTTCCCTCAATAATGCTGCTCAAATTATGACATTTCATAATTAAGCCATTAAGGTTGCGATAGGTTTCTGAAACCTCTATGCCACTTTGAACAGCATGACTTCGAAGCAAATCAGACAATTCCTTCAATTCTTTCGTAGAATGAGTAATGTCCTTATTTTGCTTCATTAGCTCACAATATAAATCAACTAAAAGGATTTCTTCATCCTCGCTCCATTTTGGATTACGCATAATCTTCAACTCCTAGGTACAGTATTATTTTCTGATTGACAATGATATTTTGCCCGTTAGTTTCTCCGCTTCCAGCCATTCCAAGATAGAAGGCGTGAGATCTGAAAGAGTCGCAGTCCTATCTTTGACCTTTTTCAAGAAGTCTTCAATCTCTTGGTCGAATTTGGTTTCGCTAAGGAATCGAGAGGACTCCGTTATTGCTTCTTGATACCTATTTAGTATGTCATCAGAAATAGGCCAGTTTTTGCTCTCAATGATAGCTTTGTACATAGCGAGAAGTTGCGTCTTATGTTCGGAAACTTGCATCAATATGGTAATGTCTTCGAGAGTTTTATGGTTCAGGTTGTCAAAAAAAGCCTGCCACTGTTTCTCCAGCCTATCATTTATGCGAGTAACGGTTTTGCTGATGTAATCAATACGATAGACCTTCTTCTCATCAATCACCTTTTTGATTATATCACCGACTTCTCGTATTTCCTTTTTCAAGGAATCATCAGCACAAAACAACGGAAAGTGATTTTTAAGCAAAAGATATGACTCCATACAACCGGAGAATGTATCAAACGCCGCGAAAAAAGTGTTGTTGGTCTGAACAGTGTATTTCTTTGCCGCTTCAGAGTTTTTTACTTGATTTACTGTTTCCATAAGCTGAACAGCGCTGTTAATTTGTTCTTTTAGCATCATTCAACCCCCCAAACGATTATAAATACTGTCAAACCGGGCAGCATTTTTTTCAAAGCGGTCATCAACGCCGTCGTTCCATTTTCCGCTTCGAGTAAGCTGTTCCTTTTCATTTGTTTTAAGCGCAATTACAGTTTTGCAGTCAGTCGCTACTTGTTTCAGTAGATCAAGTAGAGGCAAAAGCTTTTTGATTGGATTGTCAGAAAACACAAGCAGTATTTCCATCGGCTTTTTTGACTCATATTCAAACCGCAGTAAGTTTGCCGCTTTTGCGATTTCACCCGCCCGTTTACTAAGTTCAATGGCGCGGTCTTTCTGCGGGATTATGTTTACGCCGGTGCTAATCGCCTTCTCATAAAAATTTGCAATGTTATCAAGCAGACTCCTGATATCACTCGCCTCAAGCTCAAGGTCATCGTCAAAGCCAAAACAATCCCAAAGCTCATTAAGCCGCTTTTTGCCGTCATCATACATTGAC
>JBJESA010000310.1:0-5969 GCA_051882535.1 Oscillospiraceae bacterium | reverse complement strand
TTCGGCTTCTTATCGGTGAATGGGAGTTTTCCGTTACAGCCGCTGAGCATAATTGCAGTGCCTGCGGCAAAAGCCCCAAGCACCGCTTTCTTTGTAAATTTAACCATGTCAAATTCCTCCAAATGCGTATTTGAAGGAATCGGACATCACTGATTCTGTCGGAGAACTTTCGGCAGCCGCTCGATAATGTCGCCCGCAAGCACACACGCCGGTTCCATCTCTCCCGCCGCCAAATCCGCCGCTTTGCCGTGACAATACACACCGCAGGCTGCCGCTTCAAGCGGGTCAAGCCCCTGTGCCGCCAATGCACCGATTATTCCGCACAGCACGTCGCCGCTGCCGCCCTTGGCAAGTGCGGGATTTCCGGAGTTGTTGACGAAAACGCTCTCTCCGTCCGTGATGATGGTGTTTGCACCTTTCAGCACGACAACAACGCCGTACTCAGCCGCAAAACGCTTTGCCGCACCAATACGGTCACGCTGAATTTCAGAAGTGGGAATGCCGCTTATACGGCTGAATTCCAGCGGGTGGGGCGTGAGAATAGTTCTGCCTGTCCGTTCCTTCAGTACATTTATATTAGCGGAGATGGAATTTATTCCGTCTGCGTCAATAACAATCGGGCAAGACGCATTCCTTATGACATATTCCGTGAGTTTTCGGGTGTTTTCGCTGTTTCCCATGCCACAGCCGATGGTGACGGCGGTCATTCCGGGGAGAACTTCGGCTATTGCAACCTCGGCTTCTCCCACAAATCCCGCTGCCGTTTCGGGGAGCGGAAGATAGGTGGTTTCAGAAATCGCACCGCACACTGCCCTCACTGCAGAAATCGGTGCCGCAAGCGTACACAATCCGACTCCGCTGCGGAGAGCCGCTCGGGTACTCATAGCCGCCGCACCGCAATACGAAAGGCTTCCGGCGATATTCAGCAGCCGACCGAACGTGCCTTTGTGAGAAGTTGGCGTTCTGGGCGGAAGACAGCGGGAGAACGTTCCGTCGGTAAGCGTTGCGAGGTTTTCCTCAAAGCAATCCGCGGGGATTCCGATATCCAGCAGCTCAATTTCGCCGTGGATATCACGGCATTCGGGAACGGTGACACACTGTTTCAAAGCTGCAAGGACGAAGGTTCTATGCGGGCGGAAACTGCCCTTGGCAATACTACCGTCATCTGAGTCGATACCGGCGGGCACATCTGCGGAAATCCGCACGGCTTTTGTACTATTAGCAAGCTCTAAAGCATCACGAACGTCATCGGGCAGTTCACCATGGAATCCCGTGCCGAACACGCACTCCACCACCATATCCGCACTCCGGATAAGGCTTTGGCACTCTCTGCTGTTGCGTGAATAATCGCAGAGCACTCCGGACGGAAGTTTACCGAAGTACTCGCGGGCACAGTCGGTCTTGGGTTCTCCCCGCATCAAAATCACGCTTACAGAGAAACCGTGCTCGGCAAGTGCAGACGCAATAACAAAGCCGTCGCCGCCGTTATTCCCTGCACCGCAAAGTATAGCCGCCGCACAAGGCTTGTAGTCTTCAATAATACGGTTTGCAATCGCTTTTCCTGCATTCTCCATCATCTTCGAATACGAAATATACCACTCATCGCAGCGTCTTTCGGCTGCTTTCATCTGGGCTGTGTTTACTAGATAGTTCATAGCGTTCTCCATTCTTCTAAAAATAAAACCGCCCATTAGGACGGTTTTTCTGTTTAATCTCTTTTCGATATTCTCTCCACACAGAATGTCGCCATCGAACTCGCCAGTTCTGCGGCTTGCTCGGCTGTGAGTTTCTCGGGGTGATTATGCCACTCGAGGTAGGAATTGAAGAATCCTCCCACGATAAACGACGAAATAACCGAAATATCGTCCGTTCTCCTGCATATCTGTGCCAACAGCTTATCCGTAGTTCCCTTGATAACGTCCTTCAGCCGTGACACAAGCATACCACGCATATCAACACGCACCAAATGGAAATAGTAATCGAATTCGCCCGAAATCAGGTCGTTAAGTCCCATAAACAGATTATAGGCACTTGTCCTATACTCGTTTACATCAAAATTCCGCATAAGCTCTGTGAGAGCCTGTACCAAATCTCCCTCAATTTCGTCAAGAATATCCGTGATACTGCGATAGTGCGTGTAAAACGTTCTGCGGTTTACATTCGCTTTCTGGGTTAACTCGCTAATTGTGATGGAAGATATATCCTTTTCTTCCATAATCTTAAATAGAGCCGCTTTAATCGCTTTTTTCGTTCGGATAACTCTCTTGTCTAAATCGTGTCGATCAACAACCTCGCCCATTGACAGATATCCTCTCCTTCAAAAGTGTCCATAGTTCTGCAACCATAATTTGCCAGATTTATTCTATTGTAGCATAAACCTACTACATATATATTATATATCTATTTCTGAAAAATGTCAATGGTTTTCATTGGTTGCAATAGCCAAATACTTTCAAGCGTGAAAGTGAATTATTCGTCAAAAAGCACAATTTTACTCAGTTTGAGTGTTTCTTGAACGTCAATAACACGCTGATTTGAACTTCCCTTCCAATGGAGTTTTGGGTCTGCCAACTCTTTCACAAACTTGCCGTCCACAATCACATCAATATACTGAACGGCTTCCAGTTCCACAATCTCCGAAAACGCATATCCCGTGTACAGCCAGATGTTTTTCTTCGGGAACATCTCGCGGAACTTCTTACACAGCCGTGTAACTTCATCACGGTTATTCGGGTGGAGGGGGTCGCCGCCGCTAAATGTAATTCCGCTGATATAGTCCGGCTGCAGCTTCTCGAAAAGCTCGTCCTCCGCCGCCTTATCAAAGGGAATTCCCCCCTCGATATCCCATGTAATGGGATTCTGGCAGCCCTCGCAATGATGGTTACAGCCCGCTACCCAAAGCACGGTACGCAATCCATCTCCGTTCAACATATCGTCCGTTGTAATGTTATGATAACGCATATCGTTTCTTGTCTCCAAATTATTTCCGAACGGATTACATACTCTTTCTGTCGGCGATTTCTGCCATCTTTGCGGCATTAAGGCGAGTATCGCCCTTTACTCTCGAATAGCTGAGATAGCCGTTCATGCGGTCAATCTTGGTGAGATTGCTGGAGCCGCACTTCGGGCATACGTCCATCTCAAGCTGCTGATGTCCGCAGTCATCACAGTATGCAAGCGAAAGGTTTACACCCTCGTAGAAGCCCTTTTTCATAGCACGGCGAACAAGGCTCTTTACTGCACCCTTGTTATAGTCGATAGGATAGCGGACATACTGGATTTTTCCGCCGTTGAAGAGATTCCAGAAGCGTTCCTCACGATTCTGCTTTTCAATCGGAGTAATATCCTCACTGACGTGGCAATGGAAGGAGTTGGAAACATAATCCCTGTCGGATACGTTCTCCACAATGCCGTACTTCTTACGGAACTGCTTTACCTGAAGCCCGCACAAATTCTCGGCGGGAGTGCCGTATATCGCATAGAGGTGACCGTCCTCTTTCTTAAACTCTGCAACACGCTTATTGATATACTCCATAGTCTTGAGTGCAAAGCTGCCGTCCTCTGCAATGGACTTCTTGTCCACAAGCTGCTCCAGCTCGTTGAGGGCGGTGATTCCGAAAGACGCGGTCGCATATTTAAGCAGCGGCTTAATCTTATCGTGGAATCCGAGATGTCCGCCCAAAAATCCGCCCTCGCAATAAGCAAGCGGATTGGTGGACGCACGCATCTCGCCCAGATAGTCGTATGTTTTGATATGTATCTTGCGAATCAGGTTCAGGTAATAATCGAGAACTTCAAAGAAGTCCTTTCCCTCCTGAACTGACTTTGCATAAATCATCGGAAGGTGAAGTGACACTGCACCGATATTGAATCTGCCAACAAAAACGGGCTTATCCTCTGCGTCGGCAGGCTCCATTCCGCCACGCTCAAACCACGGGGAAAGGAACGCACGGCAACCCATAGGGCTTATAATTCTTCCGTACTTCTTGTACATATCCGCTACATAGCCATCTCCAGTGAGGGACAGCCAATCGGGATACATCGCCTTTTGAGAACACTCAATTCCCGCCTCGAATACGTCCTCAAGCTCGCAGCCCTCACCATGAAGATTTTCGTCATAGAGGAAAACGATTTTCGGGAAGAGAACAGGCTTCTTGCACGACTTTTTGCCTTGTCCGTTCTTGCGGACTTCCAGCATGGTAATTGCCGCCATCTTGGCGAATTTTCCTCTGCCTACGCCCGCAGTCATCGTGATGAACGGATAGTCGCCGCGGCTGGACGAAACGGAATTGAACTTGTACTCCCACCCTTGAAAGCCCTGTTCAAAGTCCACTTTAACGTCCTTCATTGCCTCTCTGTCGGCTACCTCCTCGGACAAACCGAGTGAGAGATAACGCTCATACTGCTTCTTATAGGTCTTTTCGGCATACGGTTCAAGAAGCTCGTCCACGCTTGCCACCGTAAAGCCGCCGTACTGCTGCGACGCTGCAGCCAGTGTAACATCTCCGATTACATCAAATGCCACCGCAAGGGTTTTCGGCTCGTTGTACCAGAGATTTCCCATCTCAAAGCCGCCTTCCATAACGCTCTTCATATCGAACAGGCAGCAGTTCATGGTGTCGCGGCGAGCACTCATATCGTGGATATAGATATATCCGTCACGGCAAGCCTGCAGTTCCTCCGAAGTCATAAAGAACTTCTTATACAGTTCCTTATTCAGTTCGTTGAGAATAAGCGAACGCTTTGTAGAAACCAATGCCGAGTCGGAGTTGGAATTCTCCTTATCGCCGATGTACATGATAGACTGGCTCTTCACGTACACCTCGTCAAGCATATGTACGAAGTCCTGCTTGTAATTACGGTAGTCCTTATAACTCTTCGCAACGGCGGGATTTGTCTGCTCCAGGGCACTTTCAACGATATTGTGCATCTCGGAGATGCAGATTTCGTCCTTTCCCGTTTCGATGGTCTTATCCGTGACATACTTGCAGATGAAATTCAACTCCTCGGAAGTGAATTTGTACATCGCTCTTGCCGCAGATTTATTCACGGCGTTTACAACCTTCTGAACGTTGAATTCTTCTCTGGTATTGTCCTTCTTAACTACTCTAATCATTGCAAGACATCCTTTTACGCAGTATTAATTTGCAGCCCAGGGAGCAAGTCAACAACAAAATATGCCCCTCTTGACCAACCTATACACAATCAATTGTGCTTATCGTCTATTATACCACACTTAGGGGTACTCGTCAATGGGTTTTCTGTTTTAAAAATTTTTTCGTGATATTAACCAAATTGTTCATAAGAAGTTTTATATGCCCGATTCTTACTTGTGCGAATTTACATATTCTTGGATAACTGCAATAAATTTCCTGCCATATCGTTCTGCCTTGCGGGAACCTACTCCCGACACTTTCAGAAAGTCATCAATATTGGTAGGCAGAAGAACGCACATTCCTACAAGCGTAGCGTCGCTGAACACTACGTAAGGTGGCACTCCGAGTGCCGCGGAGCACTTCTTTCGAAGCTCGCGGAGCTTTTCGAAAAGCTCGGGGTGGGGATTGTCGGTATTCTTCTTAGCGACAGCCCCCGCGGCAGTTTTCGAAAGGCGTGATTTAATGCGAATAGGTGTACGAAGCCGCATCATCTCGTCCGCTTTGGGCGTCAGGACGCAGATTTTGCGTTCTCCGCACTCCTCAAAATAGCCCTCGGTTTTAAGATAATCCCCGATTACCTGCAAGCATTTGGGGTCGTCGTCACGCATTATACCGTATGTAGAAAGCGTGCGGTATTCCTCCGCACAGTCGCCCAGCAAAATGCCGCACACACCCTCGAACGGAAGTGCTGCCCCATGCTGTTTTAAGCGGAATATACAGGACAGAATCTTCTGTGCCTCAATCGTAATATCCGTAACCGAATATCCCTTTATACAATTGGAACACCACCCGCAGTCGGATTTTGTACCCTCG
>JBJESA010000309.1:0-5972 GCA_051882535.1 Oscillospiraceae bacterium | reverse complement strand
TGTGCCTGCCGTTATGCGGCGTGACGAAGCAGATGTGCCTTTATCGACAGCCTGAAAGCCCCGATTTGCTCTCGGGGCTTCATAATCAGACAGTAGGTGCATTCTCGTTCGTTGCTTGCTCGGGAGTTACCGGCACTTCGGACTGAGTTGATTCCCCATCGGCGGGCTGTTGTGTATCAGTCTCCTGCGGTTCATCAGGTTCCGACTGAACCGCAGAGCTTGTGTTCTCCTCAGTTGGCGGAGGTGGCGGCGGATTGAGCACAATATCCGAAGCAGGCTTGCCCTCCAGTTCCTTCAGCCGTGCCGTAAGATAAGCATTCCTCTTTTCAAGGAAATAAACCACGCCATAGGAATTATATTCCGAGAACTGACTTTCATAAAAGTTATCCGAACCGAACTTATTTTTGTCGTTCGCCACATATTCCTTTGTCATTTCGTGGAGCCTAAGTACCGTCTCTCTGAGTTCGGGGAGCTTTTCGTTGAGCCGTTTGCAATATTCCAGATAGACTGCGTAGTACTCATCAACCGCCATCAGCTTTTTGGCGAGCGGGCGGTCGTTCATGTGTGAATAGCCCTCAACGCCGATAGTCGGTGAAGCAATATCAGTCTTCGAGCTGACGCTCGGTGCATTCATATCCCAAGGCAGCACCTTAAACCTGCCGTTATTGTTATATAGGTAGTAGTTGTGGGCGATCATTCCGCCGTATCCGTCACGATTGTCCAACACGGCATTCACCGCAAACATTCTCAGAGCAGAGTCAACATCAAGTACCTTCTCAATGTCGCCCTTTTCCCCGAGCGGCATCTTCTTAATCACATCAACAAGTTCCTTGATGTCGTCCTTGCTTTCGTCTTTGCCCTTCTTCTGAGTCATACAAGTAAGCGGCATCCATTGCGACAGTGTAGCCCAGTCCTCTCCCTCATAGAGATTATTCTTGTGAGAATCAAAGTATCTGTCCAAATAACTGGAATCAATACCCTCCACTCCCACATAAAATCCACGAAGCTCATCATTGAGATATACATTAAAGAAAGTGACGCAGGAAGCCTCCCCGCCCAACAAACGATACGACTCATAGCCGATATAGTCCCTCATAAGGGAATAGTCATCGCCGCCATTGTTGAGTGCCAGTTCGTCCAGCCCCATAAAGGTCTGGTCTTTGTCATACTTGTCAAATTTTATCTTAAAAGGATACTTATGCGAATCCGGAAATGCCTCAACCGCCATCGCCAAAGACCCATGCCCGCGTGTTCGGACACCAACATTCTTAACGGCTACTCCGTCAATTAATACATCTGCCGCGTGATAGTCGCCGGAATAGGGATTGTTGCAAATCTTCACCCATTCCTCGGGAGCCATCTCAATGCGTATCTCGTGAACTTTCTCCTCACGCATCCAAGCAACATACGCAGGTTCCGTTTCTTCCGGCGGAATAACCTCCGCACCCTGGCTCCCCGACTGCTCCGACTGTGATGAATTCGACTCTGCGGTCGAGTTACTCTCAGAATAAACGTCGGAGTTCACGCTCGTTTCAAGGTTTCCGCCATTGCAGCCACACAATGTAACTATGCATAAACACATTGCTGTTATCAGCTTTATCCCATTATATCTTTTCAAATGCTCTCCTCCGGGTTATCTTGTTATCAGCCATACAATAATCCCCGTTACTTCGGGGATTATATTTCAATCTACACCTACTCATTATACCCCGATTTTTCGTCAATGTCAATAACAATCGTGCCATTTTACCGCTCTTTTGCTAAAAATTCACAAAAGCACTTGACAAAAAAGGGTTCTGGTGGTATAATTATTACATTATTAGGGGCATATTTTGTGCATAACAATTGCACATTCATCGGAGGAGAGTTCTATGAAAATTCAGGATTTCTGCGATATGGATAAGTTCGAGGAAATTATGAACAACTGGGCACAGAGCACCGGTCTTGCTACTGTTGCAGTTGGAGCAGACGGCGAATACATAAGCGATTGCTACAACTTCACTGATTTCTGCATCAGTTTGACTCGCGGAAGCGAGGAAGGCAAGCGTCGCTGCGAAAAGTGCGACCGTGAGGGCAAGGGCGTTTACCCCTGCCATGCAGGATTGGTTGATTTCGGTATTCCGATTACGCTTAAGGACGGAACCGTGCTTGGCAGCGTTATCGGCGGTCAGGTTCTGCCCGAGGAGCCCAATATTGAGAAGTTCCGCCATACCGCAATGGAACTTCATATCGACCCCGACAAGTACATCAATGCCCTCAACAAGGTCAACGTGCGTACTCGCGAAGAAATCGAGTCGTCTGCAAACCTCTTGGGCGATGTAATCAATATGTATGTAAGGGCGTGCTATGAGGAGTATAATAATACCCAGATTATGGATACGCTCACAACAGGAATAGCAAGTGCTGCAAAGGAGATTCGCATTGCTAATGACAGCAACAAGAAACTCACTAATGTCAGCATGAATCAGAAGATTCTCGGTATCAATGCAGCAATCGAAGCCGCACATTCCGGTGCTGCCGGAAAGGGTTTTGCAATAGTAGCGGGTGATGTCCAGAACCTTGCAGGCACAATGCAGCAGGCAAGCACGGAAATCACCGAGAGCCTTTCGCGTCTTACAGGCATTATTACAGGACTTAATCAAAGCATCAATTCCACTAATGCCAATATCGTTGTAAGCTCCAATAAGGCGAAAAAGTAAGTTAAAACGGCAGGCTTGTGCTTAAGTCTGCCGTTTTTGACAAAAGCAAGGCAATTTTTCTGCGAAAAAACAGATAAAGCACTTTACATTTTGGAAGTTTTGTGGTAGAATTAAATAAACACCTATTTTTTAGGGAAAGGAAACTGTGCCATGTCCAAGTCCATATTTATAACAGGCGGTACAGCAAGCGGCAAGTCTCGATTTGCGGTATCATACTTCAGCGGGTGTGATTATGTCCTGTATTTGAAATCGGGATTGACAGCAGATTGGGATATCATTAATCGTATTCAGTATGACACGGAAAAATACGGCGTGCAGTGGAATGTAATTCCCACAGCCTCCCTCTCCCCCTCCGTGGAAGTTAAAGACCATAAGTTTGTCATCTTTGATAACCTTCGCACTTTCACCCGATTGGTTATGGAAGAAATGGCTCCCGAGGGAGAAATTGATGAGTTGATGAGAAAGCAGATTGAAAAACGCGTTCTCAGCGAAATAAATCTGCTTCGGGACAAAGTAGCCGAAAATCTCGGCACCATCATTATCATCACAGTTGAATCAGGATTTTCATTCTCGGAAGAATCTTCGAGAATGTCAGCGTATCGGGATATTCTCGGACGCGTTAATCAGCGTATAGCAAACACCTCAGATGAGGTATATTTCTCGGCAAGCGGAATACAATTTAAGATTAAGGAGTAACGTTATGACATTTGATGAATTCATTATGGGAGCACGCGATCTCAAGGCATCGGATATCCACCTTACAGTTGGAGCACCGACAGTAATTCGTGTACACGGCGAACTTCAGAAGTATCAGGAAGATTTGACCGACCAGATTGTTCACCGTACTATTTTATCAATGCTCTCGCCCGAGTTGGAAAAGATTGTAATGGACGGCGGAGATGTAGACTTTTCGTTCGAACTTAAGAATGGTGCAAGACAGCGTGTAAACGTGTTCCACCATGAAGGAAAGCTCGCCGCTTCTATCCGTCTGCTGAATACGGAAATTCCCAGCCTTGATACACTCGGTATGCCCGATGTCCTTTTGGAACTTGCCAAGAAGCATAGAGGATTGGTACTGGTAACAGGTCCTACGGGTGCAGGAAAGTCAACCTCCCTCGCAGCTATGATTCAGCATATCAATGAAAATCGTGCATGCCACGTTATCACTGTTGAAGACCCGATTGAGTACAAGTATAAGCAGGCAAAGGCCACTATCCACCAGCGTGAAATCGGACGCGATGTTCCTTCATTTGAAGCTGCACTCAGAAGTGCACTTCGTGAAGACCCCGATGTTATTCTTATCGGTGAGATGAGAGATTACGAAACTATCTCACTTGCCCTCACCGCTGCAGAAACAGGACACCTTGTATTCGGAACACTTCACACAAGCTCCGCTGCACAGACTATCGAGCGTATCGTTGATGTGTGCCCGTCTTATGTGCGTGAGCAGGTTCGTACACAGCTTGCCGACCTTATCCAGGGCGTTATTGCACAGCAGCTTATCCCGACTTCCGATGGTAAGGGACGTGTTGCAGCCGTTGAGGTAATGATTGGTACAGATGCGGTTAAGAATATTATCCGCTCCAATAAGCTTGCTCAGATGGAAACCACTATGCAGGGCGGTCTTTCCTACGGAATGCAGACGCTCACAGAAGCGTTGGCTCGCCTGTACAAGGCAGGAAAAATTACCTACCAGGCTTGTATGGAGTACTGCAACAACCCGCAGGATATGGAAAAGAGATTGCTTAACGGTTAATCGTTTCTCAAGGTGAAAGTCACATTTGAATTTACATATTTTGGGAGAGTTTCGGCTCTCCCAAAATTTTTTTGCAAAAATTGTGAAAAAAGTAACGGAAATTTTCTATCCCCCCTTGAAAAACTTGTCAAGATGTTGTATAATGTAGGTGTATGGTTGACGGATTTTGCGAATTATCGAAAATCTGCCGCTAAATTTCTACAAAGGAGACAAAAGTATGACTTATTCTCACGAAGTTAACGCTATGTGCCCCGTTGCACAGGGCGTGGCTCACGGCTGTGCTCCCATTCCCGAGGAAGCAAAGTGGGTCAAGGCAAAGGAAATCAAGGACATTTCAGGCTTTACTCACGGTATTGGCTGGTGTGCTCCCCAGCAGGGTACCTGCAAGCTCACCCTTAATGTTAAGGAGGGCGTAATTCAGGAGGCTCTTGTTGAAACTATCGGATGTTCCGGTATGACACACTCCGCTGCAATGGCTGCTGAGATTCTTCCCGGAAGAACAATTCTCGAAGCACTCAACACTGACCTCGTTTGCGACGCTATCAATACCGCAATGCGTGAGCTGTTCCTCCAGATTGTATACGGACGTTCACAGTCTGCATTCTCTGAGGATGGACTTACTGTAGGTGCAGGACTTGAGGACCTCGGAAAAGGTCTGCGTTCTCAGGTAGGTACTATGTATGGAACTCTTGCAAAGGGACCGCGTTACCTCGAGATGACCGATGGTTACGTTACCGACCTCGCTCTCAATGCAGATAACGAGATTATCGGCTACAAGTTCGTAAACTTCGGAAAGATGATGGACTTCATTAAGGCTGGCGACGATGCTAACACCGCATTCGAAAAGGCTAAGGGTCAGTATGGACGTGTTGCTGACGCTGTTAAGTTCATCGATCCCAGAAAGCAGTAAGGAGGTACATACAAATGGCTTTATTTGAATCTTACGACAGAAGAGAAAAGCAAATTCTCGCTGTTCTCAATAAGTACGGCATTAACTCCATTGAGGAATGTGCTGAAATCTGCAAAGCAAAGGGTTTCGATCCTTATAAGATTACCGAGGGCATTCAGCCCATCTGCTTCGAGAATGCAAAGTGGGCTTACACTGTAGGCTGTGCTATCGCAATCAAGAAGGGCTGCACCAGAGCTGCTGACGCTGCTGCTGCAATCGGCGAGGGACTCCAGTCTTTCTGTATTCCCGGCTCTGTAGCTGACCAGAGAAAGGTTGGTCTTGGTCACGGCAACCTCGGCAAGATGCTCCTTGAGGAGGAAACCGAGTGCTTCGCATTCCTCGCAGGTCACGAGAGCTTCGCTGCTGCTGAAGGTGCTATCGGTATTGCTGAAAAGGCAAACAAGGTACGTAAAAAGCCGCTGCGTGTAATTCTGAACGGTCTTGGTAAGGACGCTGCTCAGATTATCGCCAGAATCAACGGCTTCACCTACGTTGAAACAGAGATGGATTACTTCACCGGCGAAGTTAAGGAAGTATTCCGCAAGGCATACTCTGACGGACTCCGTTC
>JBJESA010000308.1:0-6026 GCA_051882535.1 Oscillospiraceae bacterium | reverse complement strand
ATATACAATTGACGATGTAACCCTTCTTGTGTCAAGGATATGCGTATGCTGCGACTGATTAAGTTCGACAACTCCGTAATCAATATGGTAATACAGCTTGAGCCGTTTTTCCTTTCTCATTGTCTGCCTCCTTATTTTTCTGCCGTATCCTCTTCTTCGTTTTCATCAGCCCATTCGTCAAACTCATCATCAAAAATCTTTTCATAATGGTCGATTGAAAAAGGATTAACCTCGAATGGCAAAGATATAACGTCGTTGAGATTTACCGATAGTGCTTCCCGATACTTATCCAATTCGGCACTGCCGGAGAAATTGACTGCAACAGTGTAATTAACCTTGTTCAGCGGCAATTGTGCAGCATAAATCATCGGAAGCTCGTTCCAAGACGTTCCGCCCACTACATACACCTTGTCAAAATCGTTCAAATCAAGCCCAGATGTGGGGGTATTGCCAAAATCGTATATTTCCGCATTGTAAGATTTCTTGGGTTCTGCATCTGCGGAGCAGATATCTACTCCCTCACCGATTGTATAGATACCGTCCTGTTCTGTGCCGCCAAACATTTCATAAATCATTTCCAATTGTGGCACTCCCCGCTTAGCAGCACATACAACAACGCTTTCTGCGTCACGGCTGCGGAAATACTCTGCTAACCGCAATGAAAAGGTAGTTGTACCAATACGGGTTTGTGAGCCTACAACTGCAATATGTATGGAAGACTTAGCATAGCGAGGTTTTGACAATTCTTTTTCAGCAATTTCGGCTGCTTCCCGTGCTTGTGCGAATGCGTCGAAACTATTGTCATATCTTCGCCACTTTTCCCTTGGCAGCCCCGATGTAAGGCACTCCTTTAAATCCTCAGCCATAGCGTTAAAGTTGTCTTTATCCTTGAGGTCGGAATAATTTGCGACAATATTTGTAATGCCGCTGTGTACGAGTTTGTCGAGGAAGCCGTCTCCTGCAAAGTATCCATCGGCATATATTACAACATTCGCTTTATCGTTCTGGTAGAGTATCCCTTCAACAAGCGATACGAAATCATCTCCCTTTTCCTTAAAGGCTGATACATCAAGCACATAGTGCGATTGGTAATTGTAGTTCTTGAGGTCACGCTTGAGGAATAAGGCTAACGACCATTCATCGCCTATAAGCTCACGCTGGCTTGCACCAATTTCGCCACATATTCTGCGGAATAATCCCGCATTCTCATTTCTCGTTATTATCAGTGGATTTATCATTATAGCGATTTCCTTTCATATTGTTTTATTTCGGCTGTGCCGGTGACACACCATCAGGTGTGTTATTACTGCTGATTACTAACCCCTTAAACCAAAGTCTGGGATTAACGGCGACTCCGATATCTTTCCTACTAAGTCCGTTGTATGTACCATCATTATCTTTTGGCTTTGACAGCTTTCCAGAGCAAATTTGTACCTTTATCCCAACGTGCGGCAAACAACTATCGCTTGAATGCTGCCATTCTCCAATGTCATAACGACTATCGTATGCCCCATCGTGGGTACTGCCAATGTACGTTGTGTATGGAACGGAGCCTCCCACATTGCTTTTATTGTAATTCAAGCTGTTTAGGCAAGAATACTCCAGACACAAAGTAACATATCCCGAATCCGTGACAACACCGTCAATATCGGGAAACGGGAAACCATAGGCTTTTCGGAACTTTTTAACGTCGATAATGTAAGCAATAGTAATCGCACCTCGATTATACACTTTGCTCTTATCCTCAACGCCCATATCGTCCATATTCCATACATCGTATATAAATACGTCCTCAACAAAACTATCGCAGTTATTTTGCAGGGCGTGGTCAATTGCCGCTTTTTTATTAAGCTGCAATATAATACCCTCATTAACTACGCTGCTTCCGTTTTGGGTATGCAATGCGGAGGTGTTTCCAAATTCGGACAGAATCCTTTCAAATCTGGAGTTGCTCACAGGAAGTTCGAAAAGTCCGTCAAAGTATTCAAATAATGATGCTTGCACAACGCCGTCAAGGGATATGGTGCGTTCTTCTTCCGGGATTTGTGCCGCATTCAATGCCATCTCTATGGTCATTTTTTCCTGCTCTACATAATCCCATAAGGTTTCATCAATTTCAAAGACCTTTTTCCAAGTATCGGAGTCTACAGTTTCGAGGATGATGGAGAGTTTATTATCGCTTTTTTCTATGTCGACTGTTGCCGTACCGTGCAGATTCGCGTTTTTGATTATCGATTTTAGAGCAGCTGTCTTGAAAATGCCAACATTAGCAGAACCTGTTCCTTCAATTGTGCTTTTCCAGACCTCTTTCATATACTTTGTAAAATCCTCTTCTGTTTCGGGTACGCTGCCAACTATTTCCTCGATTTTTTCATCAACTTCTTTGGTATCACTTTCAGCAATACCAATGAGATAGCTCTGAGTTTGTCGGACATTGAACATAGCAAGGAACTCCGGCAGATATATTTCACCGCCAATGCAGATGTATTCAACGGTCTGACTTTCTTTTCCGTCCTCGACAGATAACGTCTGCCGCTTAGCTTCGCTTCCTCCCAGCACCACAGTATCAACAGTGTAGATGTATTTGGCATTGGGTACCACGATATCATTTTCGTCAAAAGCTACAACCTCATCTTCTTCAATACTTTGGCTTATCATTGCTTTTGATAAATTAGTGGAGAAGTCCGGCATAAAGTCATAAACCTCTTTTTTAAGCTCATCGCTTAATTCGCTTCTGAGGTCATCAAAGACACCGGAAATGCTCTTAGAGTAATGACTCCAGTCCGCTTTCAGGGTTGCATTCTGAACAATACAAAATAGTCCGCTTAACATACCGCCGTATGCCGTAAAAATCAGCATTACAAATCCCAGAGCAAATAATACTATATACAATACCATATTGCGTATCTTTTCGCTCCTTGCGGCTTCTACAATTGTCATCAATAACTTGGGGTCTATTGCCATAACTTCTCCTCCTAGAATTATCTTCCGCCGCCCTTGCCAAACATCTCCAGACGGTCATCTGTGAGTTCAAATTTCACCTTAACAGCCTGCTTTCCAACTTTCATCAATGCAACACCCCTCTGCCCTGATGATAAAAGTTCGCTCTGAGCATCATTGAGATTAAACAATTCGGTGGTTTCTTTAAGCGATTGTCCGTCAATCGAAAACAGCAGCTTGTAAGTAGGCAAATCGAGAACCGCCTGTCCGTAAAACTTTACTTCGGGGTCAAGGAAGTCGTTGGTTGACTGCGTGCCTACGACAATGCTGCCGTTATACTTTCTCGCTCTCTTTTCAGCATTTTTTAAAAACTCAAGCGATTGAGGACACCGCGGGTCTATCATCGTCCAGCACTCATCAGCGACAAGCATTATGCGTTCATCTCTGTTATGGGTTATCTGTTCCCAACACCACGACAAGACATTAAAATACTGTGCCGCAAGCACTGTGCCCGACATCTGGATAAGGGACTTTGTATCAAGCACAATAAACGTATTCTGCGGATTGATTGTGGTATAGCCATTCCAGAGCAGATGGTCAGCACCGCTAACGGCATTCTCAAGGTAAGTTTTCAAGTCCTCGTATATCTCCGCATTTCGATCATCGCTCTGAGCCTGCTTTGTAATAAGATTGTATAGGTCGGTCAGAACAGGGAATTTGTCGGCTCTCCACTCCGATACGTCTGAGTCCCAAACAACGCCGAATTGTGCATAGAGTGATACCAACGATTTGTTAAGCAACGCCTTATGCTTATCTGTTATAGAGGGCAGATACAGCTGAAAGAAAGTTTCAAGCGTTTTAAGATGAACAGCAAGGTCGCCTATTCTATCCTTTTGAACCAATTCGGCATCATCATCTTCATCGGGCGGGACGGGGCGAATCTGCAGAGGATTGATAAGCCCTCCACGTCCGCCTGCAACATCAATCCAACTGCCGTTAAACAGCGGATTGCAGCACATATCCTTGTACTCGCTTTCGGGGTCGATTACAATTATTTTTGTGCCTCTGGCATATTCCGATGCGATTATGTGCTTGATGGCAGTCGATTTTCCCGAACCGGAGCCGCCCACAACGGTCATATTGCTGTTGGGACGCTGCCGATTTCTTTTCCATAGGTCTAGCATAATAATGCCGCCGTCACTATCTTTGCCGAGGTAGTATCCGCTTCCATCGTTAAAGCCACTGGAAGCAAACGGGAAACCACCCACAAACGTGCTGACAGGAAAGGCTCTGGAAGTTATATCCGATATCTGCTTTATTTGAGGATAAGTCGGGGAAATCTGCTGATATGCTTCTTTCTGGATATTAGAGAGTATGCGGACTTTGCAGCCCAAGATGTTTGCGATACTTTCTACCCTTGTACACCGGTTCAGGAAATCCTCTTTATCTCTTGAGAGTACCATAATCGTTGTGTTCCAGAGCCCCATTACCTCGTTGTTCTGGTCCATATGGGACATAATGCGTTCTTGGTCATCAGCGGACTTCTGACACCGCTGCTGTTCCAGAGGGTCTTTACTTGCTGCGGCTTGCCCGCGGTTAAGTTTAATGTTTCTTGACATGGCACTCATAAGAGTGGCGTTATCAATGGGTTCAAAATTAATAGACACAATGGTACCTGCAATATTCGTAAGTTTCGAATACCACCCATAATCGCACTCCGATGGATAACTTACTATACCGTAGATACGGCAGTAATTTTCACCCAACATCAGTGCGTTTCGTTCGAATTCAATGCCAATAGGTGTGATATTCGCCTGCAATGCCGCATTGACAGGTATCTGTATTTCTTGATTTTTCTTAGCCATATTGTCCTCCTTTAATTAATCGTCAGAAAGCACCGATATAGCGTCCTCTATATCCGCACTTTCGATGTGTACATAAGCAGGTATATTTACAAGATTGCAAAGTCTTACAATGCCCTTTTTATCTACCAATTCGGCACTTATTCCGTTTTCACAGAATTTCTTAACCAAATCATTCGCGGCAACCGACATACTGTGTTCATCGGCACGCTGTACAGTGTCCCAGATTACAATATAGTGCTGACGTTCAAGTGTTTCACCCGACATAACCATATCTGCAAGTTCACGCATTTCCTGTTTCAGCAGCTTCTTGCGTCCGCCCTCTGCGGTGCTGTGCAGTTCTTCATACTCCCGCAGGGACTTTGAGATATCTACCGGTCGGGAAACGGCGATATATTTATACGGACGTTTTACTTGTGACAATGCTGAAGAAAGATTTCTGCAAATCTGCTTCTTCTCTTGTTTGCTGTACAGTTCAAGACACAGACCTTCAATTTTTATATAAGCGAAAATCATTCCATCAAGGGTGTACAAGCAATTATTTCCCAAATCCTTTGCATTCACAAATTCTTGGGCGGTCTTTTGTGCTGCTGCCTTCCTCTCGTCCTCCTCTTCAGAGCTTCGGAGAGTTCGCTTTTTGTCTTCGCTTTTTTTGAACCACCAAAGAAAACCCCCGCATAAAGCGAGGGTTACAAGTGCTATTACAATTTGCATATCGCATTCCTTTCTCAGAATTAAAACTTAGCCCGCCATTTTGATTTAACATCAAGCCGCATATCTATTGGTGCAACTGTGTCTGCCCACAGGAACTCAAATGGCAGCTGTACAGTAAGTGTGCCGTTCACGGCAAAAGTTTGTGTGTTGTTTTGTGGTTTAAGACTAGCGGTATTGACTGTAAAATCAATAGACACAATGTTGCATTGTGATATTTCGCCGCTGCTCATCGCACTGTCCAGATAGTTTCTGATATATGCCTGATTTGCCTTATTGTTTTCAAACCAGCCCGAGCCGTTATTGCTGTAGCTTGCAGCGTGTCCTTCCCGCACAGGCTGATAAAGCTGTGCGTAGTTATCAACACACATAGCAATAATAGCATCCTCAAACTTATCACGCACCGCTGCAGCTTGTATATTAAGCCTAATAATTTCAAAAATCGCTACACCAATAAGTAGTGTAACGAACATTATGACTGTCGCCAGAACATACGAGAAGCCTTTGGGATTT
>JBJESA010000307.1:0-6036 GCA_051882535.1 Oscillospiraceae bacterium | reverse complement strand
TTCCCGAACTCTGAACCCAAAGTACTGTAAATACAAACAACAATATGGAAAAAAGCAGGACTGCAATAAAGAAAGACGGTTTTATGCCCGATTTTTTATCATTATCAAAACGTCGGCTCACTTTAACTATCCTCCCGAAACTGCACTCTTGTAATGCATATCACACTCTTCTATTACTTCGGAAAGTCCCTCTTTCTTCAGTGACTCATACCCCGCGAAAAACTCATCAACGGATATTTCCCCTCGGACAGCCTTATCCCTGAGCCTGCACACGCCCTCAGTTATAAGTACTGTACGGTGTTTTACATACGCCGACGTTTCGATAGTGGGCGGCTGCACGTAAAAGTAATCATTATTCACAACGAATAGTCCATTGTATGTTTCTCTCTGAATATCGGTAAGCTCCGTTTCGGATTTCCCCGCAAAAAGGCACTGCATATATGCGTCCTGAAGCCAATAGCCGCCAAACGGCTCATAGTTCATTCCCACTGCCCTGTAGTCGCTGAAACCATTAGCTATAATCTCCGTATTAAGCACGGGAACGCCGCTTTCCAGGGTATAGCTCACGCCCTCAATGCCATAATTATACAGATATGTTCCCTCTTGTGAGAAGCACCAGTTAAACAGCCGCACTATATCCTCTACCCTGCCTCGTTCCTTAGCACCTGCCGTTATGCACCACATTGGTGAAATCAGCTCACGCTCGGGCATCATACTATCTCCATAGGGACCGGACACAGGTGATGTACTGAGCCAGAGTGCGTCCTTATCACCGGCCTCGCGAAGTGACGAGGTCTGTGCTCCCGAAGCGGCAAAGGTCATTGTGCTGCCGAGAGTGTTATCGCCCATCATCTTTTCAATTGACGAATAAGAGTATTCCTCATAGCCCGGCAAAAGTATACCATCAGCATAAAGCTCTGCCATAGTCTCAAGAAATTCGCGGTACCTTGGATGCTCATAGACCATAGTATAGGTACCATCGTCGAGAATACAAAACTGGGTATCGTTTGACGCTTTGATGCCGAAAGCATTAAGAAGAAGCGTAAGGTTCCTCTCTCCTCCCATACCGCCTGCAAGGGCGATTGGTATCTCATCAGAGGGATCGCCGTTTCCGTTCAGGTCGTTATCCCGAACGCCCCTCCAATACACAAGCCATTCCTCCCATGTATCGGGGACATTCATACCAAGTGCATTAAGCCAGTCCTGTCTTACCATCATAGAAAAAGAACCGCGTATGGTTGACACTGACGGAATAGTGTAAATATGACCGTCGGCAGACCTCCACGCCTCCATATGCTCCTCGCCCACAGCACTTACAATATCGGGCATAAGCTCAAGATAATCGTCAAGAGGTACGATAAGTTCATTGGCAGCAAGATCCATTACTCCGAAATCCATGGGATTGATAATATCGGGCATATCCGTCTTGCCTGACAGCAAAGTTGCCGCCACCGTTGTACTGTAATTTTCCGCAGTATCCCAATCCACCGAAATATGTGCACCTGTCATTTTTTCTATCGCAGGGAAATAATAACAGCCGTCAAAGGTTGTCGGTCTGCCGTCAAAGGTTACTCCAAGACCTGTTATTTCAATGCCGTTCTCAAAATAAAGCGTGCTGCTTTGCGGTAATGTGCCTGCTGCCTCCAGCAGTTTGCGGTTCATATTTTCGACAGAAAAAACCTCCGCACCGTCCTCATCAGGAACAGTTTTTGTGCAGCCACTCATCAAAAGCATCAAGCATGATACAACCGCCAGAAATCTCTTATTCATATAATCCTCTTCTTTCAGCAATAACCGTTCAACTATCAAATTTCACAGAATCCTGATTTTTATTTTCGAAATAATACTCTATACACATAAATAATTATACCACATTTTGTCTATAAATTCAAGTATTAATTTCGATACTTTGCCTTAAAAACACTATTTAAGAAGTTCATTCGGGATTACCTCAGCCATCTGCTTATAGCCGAGCTTACTTGGGTGGAGGTGGTCGCCGCTGTCGAACTTCGCGAGCATTCTCGTTGGCTGTGCGGGGTCTGCAAGTGCCTTGTCAAAGTCAATGCAGCCGTCTATAAGGGTGGTTGTCCGTATCCAGTCATTGAATTCTGAGCGTACCTCTTCCCTGAAAGGGGCATAAGTCCGCCAGCCCTCTATCGGGAGCAGCGTTCCTGCATAAACCTTATATCCCCACTGCCGTGCCTCGCTTATGTAATACTCTATTACGGAGATAAGCTCTGCGGCGGTGGGCATATCGCTCATCGGGCGAAAGGGGTTTACTTCCGTTCCAACAGGGTGAATAATATCGTTTATTCCGTGCTGAATAATAACCGTGTCCGCACCGTCTGTCGGTACCTCGTGAGCGAAACGCTTCTTCCCCATCAGTCCGTAAGATTCATATGTAATACAGTCGTACTCCCTCAAAAGGCGTGTGCCGCTTGCCGCACGGCGGATAACAGCAGTGTTGTTCATACCGTCCTGTATACACCTGAGTGCGAGATAATCTGGCCAATCCTGTGCCGTAATCGAATCTCCGTAGCACACCACGGTTCTGTTATTATCCGAAGTCAGTACCGAAACATTACTCAGAAAGTAGAAAATGCTTGTAGGACGCGTTATTTCCTTAGGGAAAAGAACCGTTTCAGTAAGGTCGCCAAGACCGTAATACCCCTCGGAAAGTGGCCCGCACGCATACACCGCAGACCTCAGCTGAGTAAAATTGCTGAACCAAAAGCTGACCGTAATCAAGCTTTGCGGCTTTATTTCACAATCAATTTCGTCCGACGTCAATCGGCTTCCCGCAGGAATTTCCGCACTGCGTTTTCCCGAAAACGTCACAGGAAGGAATTTTTCATCAATCAGAACCGTCACCTTGTCAAATCTGACAAGCTCCGTTCCGCAATAATTATCGAATGTAAGCCGCACCGCACTGCCGCCAAAGTGGGAATAAATCGGATACCTGAAAGTAATATCCTTTGCATAGGCTGCGGGACGGTTTTCAGCAATAGAAACAGCATTGCCCCACACACTTGCCCAATGTTTATCCATATCTGCACCCCTTTTCTTTACGATAGTAATTATAATATTATTTCGCAGAATTGTCAAGTGTTATAAGTAAAAACGGCGGCATATAAACACCACATTTTTTACAATAGTTATCCGCACATCGGAGAACTATTGAAATACTGAATAAAGCTCCGTATGCGATGAATTACATTCGGAGCTTTTTGTTTTATCAATTTAACCGACTATGCTTAAGATAAATTACTTTTTGTGGTTTTTATTACCCGAGTATATCCGCCAAGGTGTTCATTAATTCCTTTATGTTGATGGGCTTTGCCACAAATCCGTTCATGCCCGATTCGAACGCATTCTTTTTGTCTTCTTCAAAGGCATTGGCAGTCATTGCGATTATGGGAATATTCGCTTTTCTGTTATCGCTTAATGTGCGTATCTCTCTCGTTGCCATAAAACCATTCATTTTTGGCATCTGGACGTCCATAAGAATCAAATCATATCGGTCAGAAGCCGCAGACGCCATCTTTTCAACCGCAACAATGCCGTCCTCTGCTACATCTACAATAAATCCTGCCTCCTTAAGAATTTCCGACGCTATTTCCTGATTAAGCTCGTTATCCTCTACAAGGAGAATTTTCTTACCGGTAAAATCTACTTTTTTGTCCTGCTCTTTCTTGATTTTTGTGCAGACAGGCGTTGTAAGAACTTCACGCAGTTCGGACATAAACAGCGGCTTTGACACAAACGCCGTAACTCCCGCTTCTCTTGCTTCAATTTCAATATCCGACCAGTCGTATGCCGTCAGAATAATAATGGGAGTGGTGTTTCCGATAACCTTACGAATACGGCGAACTGTTTCTATACCGTTCATATCAGGCATAAGCCAGTCAATAATATATGCCTTGAATTCATCGCCGTCATCAAAGGCTTCCTTTGCCCTGACAATAGCCTCCTTGCCCGAAACTGTCCAGTCGGGTCTTAGTCCTATCTGTCTAAGCATTTTGCTGACGCTCATACAGGTGTCGGTATCATCATCTGCAACAAGTGCGTGTGCACCTTGAAGTTCGGGGATAGGCTCGTATTTCACGATATTGTCGGACAACTTGCAGTCAAGCACCACGACAAACTCCGAGCCTTTTCCTTCCTCGCTCTTTACGCTGATAGTTCCGCCCATCATATCAACGATATTTTTGGTGATTGCCATACCAAGTCCCGTTCCTTGAATTCCGCTTACGGTTGCGGTCTGCTCTCTTGTGAAGGATTCAAAGATATGCTCGGTGAATTCCTCAGACATACCGATTCCGTTATCCTTTATGCGAAATTCGTAGGTGGTATATCCATTGAGAGCACAAGGCTTTTCGGAAATTCTTATGCTGATAGTACCGCCCACAGGCGTGAACTTAATCGAGTTGCTGACGATATTAAGAAGCACCTGATTAAGACGAAGCTTGTCGGTGATGATATCCTCGTGAATAATGTCCTGAGTATCAATAAACAAATCCTGCTGCTTTGCAGTAATGCTTGACTGAATAATGGTCCTGAGGTCGTGAAGAACATCGGGAAGATGCACTTCCTTGTCCTCAATCTTCACACGTCCGCTCTCAATACGGCTCATATCCAGAACATCATTGATAAGGCTGAGCAGGTGACTGCTGGAAATAGAAATCTTTTTAAGATAGTCCCTGATTGTATCAACATTATCGAGGTGAGCCGCCGCAAGTGCCGTGTAGCCTATGATTGCGTTCATAGGAGTGCGGATATCATGGGACATATTATTCAGAAAAGCGGTTTTTGCCTTGTTGGCGTGTTCCGCTGCCGCAAGTGCGTCTACAAGAACTTTTCTCTGTTCCTCTTTTTCACGCTCTTCTTCATTGACATCCAGAAAAGCAAATGCAATCTGTGACGCTTCTTCGTCAGACCTTGCAAACTTGATAAGAACTAGCTCCAGCCATTGATATTCGTTATCCTCACCCGTGTGTCTGAATCTGTAGGTGTATCTTTTTCTGTCGCGGAGAACCTCCCTTATGTAGTCCGTGTCGGAAAATTTAAGCAACTCATCACGGTAATCAGGGTGGGAATAGGTTATAACTGCTTCTCTGAAGGTGTTGAAAAAGCCGTCCGATTTTTTGGCGATATTTTCAATTCTGTTCTTTGGAACAATATCGCTGATGCAATATTGAATATAACTTTCTTCGTCAAGGTTAATAAAATACAGAGTTGAATACTGACTGGCAAGCCCCTCAATTTTCCTGATATCCTCCTCAAGAAGTCTTCTCTGCTCTGCGTCTCTTGAGTGGAGTTCCTCTATTTTGGTATGGTCGAGAACATAGGTTATCGCAAGAAGGTCGTTGTTTTCAAGGTCACGGTACATCACTATGTGCTGCTCGGCAATCATAGGGTTTCCGAGGGAGTCTTTTGTGTTGTATCGGTAGAAAATGTGGTCTTCTCCCCTCTCGAAACACCCAACGAGATGTGCGATGTCGAAAAACGCAAAATAAGCGGGCTGCTGCTCCTCGGAAAGCTGATGTCCCCAATACTCAATAACGTCCCAGTATCTGCAGTTATCGGGGAAACCGATAGCCTCGTTTATACTGTATTCCACGTCATCTATAACCTGATACATCGTACCCGGCACAAGATTGCGGGTAATATTAATATTGTAGTAAGCACCTGCACTTGCAGATAGTGCGTGCTCCATAATCTTTATTTTCTTCTTATAGGTTTCGAGTTGCTTTTCAAGAACGGTATTATCCACAATATCAGCCTTTCGTCATCATACTTTTTCAATTCTGGCATATCGAACACATTTCCACAATTTACATTATACCAGAAATCGACATACATGTCAAGTCCGCTTACAACAAAAGACTCCTTGTGTAAGATAATATGAAATCAAAAACGGAGTGTCATATTGGACAAAAATTTTGTTTTATTCAGAACAAATAAAAGAGCGGAAAAACCGCTCTCAGTCTGTCGAAAAAGTCCAGTCAAAGCTGGACTTTTTGTCGTAAATATGGT
>JBJESA010000306.1:0-6040 GCA_051882535.1 Oscillospiraceae bacterium | reverse complement strand
CCCTAATATTGACAGTTTCCTCGCCGATTGGGGACTAAACGTCGGATATTCCGATATCGGGCAGTCTGACGATAGGTATCTGGTAAGTGCGATAACCAGTTTCTTCCATCTTCAGCAGGTGTGCGACACTCCCTTTACGGAGGGCGTGTACGGCTCTGACTTGTTCGCACTCGGTGCGGACTTGCGTCCCGTATTCACTTCGGGTAACACCGATGCGACAACGCGTGTGCTGATGAAAACGTATGATGGGGCGTTCCTCTATCCGCTCGACTACGAGGGCGACAGCTTCGACTATTCGGGTGTTGAGAAAGGCGAGTATAATGACGTTGTTGTTTCCACTAAGACCACCTCAAACGGCACGCCGAGCAGGGTGTTCGCATTTGGTTCAGACACGTTGTCGAGCAGTTATCTAATGGCGTATGGAAACGGCGTAAACAGCGAGTTTTTCGCTAATCTGTTCAACATCATCTCGGGCAGAGAGGTGGGAATCACCATCAAGGAGAAAATCCCGTTAAACATCACCTTTGAGATGAACGCAAAGACCGCCAACACACTTGCAGTGGTGCTTTGCGTTGTGATACCCGTGATGGTTATCGCTGCTGGAATTACGGTATATATCCGCAGGAGGCACAGATGATGAAGAAAGCAGCAAAGCCCGTGATAATAACACTCGGCATTGCTGTCGTACTTGGTGCGGTGTTGGCACTGCTGCTCCTGTTTCCCGAAAAAGAGGAGGAAACCTCTTCGGATAGTCATTCGCATTCCACATCGTTGAATTTCATGGACGATGAGATGCAGTACCCAATCACAGCGGGAAAGCCTGATGACCTGCTTACCATAAAGGTTGAAAATCCCGCAGGCGGATTCACTATCACCCGTGAGGAGAGCAGTTCCGAAAGCGGAGAAAGCACCGAGCCAAGCTATCATCACACGGTGAGCGGCTTGGGGGAAGTCCCGCAGAACGACAAACTGGTTTCGTACTTTGTAGAGAATATGGCAACACTCCTTGCCAAGGAACTGGTGGAGGAACATCCGCAGGACATCTCAAAATACGGACTTGATACACCCACAGCGACAGTAAGTCTTGACTTTGAAGAGGGCGAGGACATTGTGCTGACATTCGGCATGAGAAAGCCCGCCGACGAAAATTACGTCTACTGCATGGCAAACGACTTTGTATTTTTGGTAGATTACTATATAGTATCGGACGTGTTTGCAGATGCAAAGACTTACGCAGAGTTGGTGCTTACCGCCAAGGACGGTACTCCCGATAACATCAAAATCGTCCGTCCCGACTTTTCCGAGCCGGTTGAAATCCGCTATCTCAGTGAGTTTGAAAATCCGCCCGAGGGACTGGTGCTGGAGAACACTGCGAAATACACCATCACATCGCCAATTCCGCTTGACGTTGACCCGTCAAAGGGAAAGAATCTCTATGAGAAACTGAGCGGTCTGGAAATGACTGCCTGCGAGTATGTCAAGAAAACTCCCGAAATTCTTGCTGAATGTGGATTTGACAATCCGGCGGCAATAGTGAACTTTACTCTAGGAGAAACCGAGCATACGCTAACGCTCGGCGGGAATACCGCTGACGGCGGGTATTATGCGATTCTTTCGACTGCACAGGGCGTGTTCTCAATGAGCAAGCGAAGTGCGGTTTGGGCGACATTCTCGCTTGGAGATGTAGTATCAAGGACACCGATTTCGCCGTACATCTACGCTTGCGAAAGTATTGACATCATCACAAAGATGGGGGAGTTCACCTTTACAAACGAGGGTGGCAAGTTCTCCTATCATGGAAAATCCCTTAACGAGAACGAATTTAAGTCATTCTTCGAAGAGCTGATAAACGTTCCCTGTGACGAGTTCTTCACACAGCCGACAGCAGGGGAGGCGGAACTGGTCGTGAAATTCACATATTCCGACAAGTATGCCGCAGTCTACGGCAGAAAGTCCGATGAGTTCTCGTACCTTGCCTTGGACGGCAGAAAATTTGTACTAAACCTTAACGGCAATACGGTTTTTAAGGTTAATGCCGTTTATGTCGAACGAGTAATCGAAGACATAAACGCTATAACAAGCGGCTGATAGTAATTTTGAAGCCACTCATACTACGAAATGGAGGAAAAAAACAATGGCAGACAACAACCTTTTTTATTACAGAGGATTTCCGCTTATCAGACAGGGAAATACTATATTCTACGGCTGTGGCGGTGACGATTATGCTACAATACTCACGATAAAAGATACCAAGCCTTTGGCTGATATAGAGGTTCCGAATAAGGTAATGGTACAGTTGATTCCTAACAGCGGTGATATGAGCAAGGGACGCAAGGGCGATTTTATCGGTCTGTATGAAGCGTTGGATACAGCTTATGTATGGCTTACGGGTGCATTGTTCGGTTGATTAACATCAAAAAGGGCAAATTCAGAAAAATTTTGAATTTGCCCTAAAGTTTTTGGTTTTTCGACCGATATACTATACGTGGGGATAAGCGAAAGCACTATCCCACTATTTTCGGTTATCTTTGCCGACACAAAAAATGTGTGAGATGGCGTGGCCTTGTAGGAGGCATTCTATCTCACACTTTTTTATCTTATCAGATTTGCCTTAATCTCCCGTTGACTCTCGGAGAATCAAGCTGTGGGGGAGCATATATGTAGCCCTATCCTGTTCTTCCGATTTGATATTGGAAATCAGCTTTTCGAGAACGGTCTTGCCTTGCAGATAGCACGGCTGCTCAACGGTAGACAGCCTCGGGATAAACATATGAGAGTATGCGATATTGTCGAACCCGAAGAACAAAACGTCCTTGCCCACCGTTATTCCGTGCTGGACTGCATACGTCATTGCACCGATTGCAAGAGTATCCGAAATTGAGAAGATGGCGTCGGGTTTGTTTGGAAGATTCATAAGCTGTTCGCAGCCTTTGGCTCCTGTTTCGGCTTCATAGTCGCCGTAGTAGATAAGCTGGGGGTCAACATCGATACCCGAGTCTTTCAAGGCACGGGCATAGCCGTTCTCACGGTCAACCGAGGACTGAGAACGCACAGCCGTTGTTATCAGACCGATACGTTTGCGGCCCTTGCCAATCAAGTATTTGGTTGCGTCATATCCTGCACGCTCATTGTCGATAGTAACACACAGCACATCGTTGATATCAAGACGCTCCAGACATATTGCGAGCTTATAACGTTTCGCCAAGTCGACAATTGTCTTTCCGTCAAGGCGGGGAGCAAGCAACACAGCTCCATCAACCGCACGGGAAAACAGCATACCCAGCAGGTGCATCTCATGTTCGGGGCTGTTGCGTGTGGTAGCGATGAGAATGTCATAGCCCTGTGCATACGCAGCGTCCTGCATTCCACGAAGAACATCGTTGTAGAACGACCGCTCTGTCGAAGCGATGAGTGCCAGAATACGCTTGGTTTCGCTCTTACGCAAATCTCGTCCAAGAAAGTTCGGACTGTATCCCAGTTCTTCAACTGCTCGGTTTACCGCTTGAACAGCCTCCTCCGACACATTATTCTTGTTGTTGAGAACACGCGAAACGGTCGCCACCGATACATTCGCAGCTTTGGCAACATCTTTGATCGTGATATTCAAACTGTTCATCATCTCCATCTCTCGTTTATTTGCCCCTTTTTCAATTTTGTCTTTGTTGGTTTGTTACTTATCTATATAATAACATATTTGTTAATCGTTTTCAATAGTCAAAATGCACAAAAATCATAAAATTACCAATTTTTCAACCAATTAGTACAATACCGGCAAAATTTGATTTCCACCACATCATAGAAAGGAGAGTGTTAAACCGTGGGAGGATTTTCCGAACTCATTAAAAATTTCGATAAAACACGCGACTATGTACGCGACTTCTTTATATACGGTTTCAAGACGCGTGGTGAATTCAGCCGCAAGAGCACCCGCACCTACGACGATGAAAAACGCCGTGTTGAAAGCTGGCTTTGCGACTGCATCAGCAGTCACAGTACAGGTCGCGGAAAGCAGACCTTTATCTCGGTGGATTGTGGTCACATCACTGAAAATCCGCTCTACAACGCTTTCTATTCCAAGAGTTTCACAGATAACGATATCAAGCTCCACTTTATGCTGTGCGATATTCTCGGAGATGGAGAGCGTATGTCAGTTCGCGATATTACCGAGTGCCTGAACGAACGTTATGCCCAGATTTTCGACGAGCAGACCGTTCGCGGCAAGCTCCGCGAGTATGCCGACGAGGGAATTGTCCTATGTGAACGCGTTGGTAAGAGCAGCTTCTATTCAATGGCGAAAGATTGTTCTGTTTCAATACTTGACGATTTTGAGGGATTGTCCGACGCGGTGAAATTCTTCTCCGAAAACTCCGAATTCGGCGTAATCGGCAACAGTATTCTCAAGACCGCCGGCACAAGCAACGATATTTTCCTCCGCAAGCACAACTACATTGTACATACGCTGGAGGACGAAATACTCCTCGAAATACTTACAGCTATTGACAACAAACACACCATTTCTGTAATCAACAATAACGGCAAGTCCGAACACGAAAACAATGGCATTCCGCTGAAAATCTGCGTTTCTACAAGCACGGGCAGACGATACGTGGTAATGTACCTTCCGAGCTATAAGCGGTTCAACTCTTTTCGTCTGGATTGCATTAAGTCTGTAAAAGATTTGGGCGAGTGTGCCGATTATGACCGATATGCGGAAAAACTGGAAAAGAATCTCCCGAAAGTATACGGAGTATCGTTCGGCGACCGCCGTGACGGAGAGCGGGACAGCGGCACTGCGAAAATCACATTTTCGGTTGACGAACTGCGGGAGGACTTTATTCTCAACCGCTTGAACCGCGAGAAACGCAGCGGTACTGTTGAAAAAACAGGCGAGAATCTGTTCACCTACACCGCTGAAGTCTTTGACGCAAACGAGATGATGACATGGGTGAAAACGCTTATGGGGCGGGTTGTATCCTTTGAAGGACTGCCAAAGCCGCTCGAGGACCGTTTTAAGCGTGATATAATGCGAATGAGAAAGATGTATTCTCAGGGGGAGGGCGATACGGAATGAACATATTCTCGGAAATTTATGGCACCTACTTCCGTATAGCCGCAGAAGCCCTCTTGCGGGAGAGCGTTACCGACAAGGAAGTACGGGACATAATCGCAGACGAAGGCTTTGCCGATTCCATGCTCTTTGTTCCCGACAAGCTGATTCCCGATAAGTCGGGGAATAGCCCTTGGGGATTGTTAAAACGTAACGAAGACGGCACGCTGTCCTCTGTTCTAAGGAAGTCCCCGCCGAAGCTGCTCACCTTGCTCCAGAAACGCTGGTTAAAGGCACTTCTTTCCGATAGGAAATTTCGCCTTTTCCTCACCGATGAGGATTGTGAGAAGTTGTCCGAGCGGCTTTGCGATATCAAGCCGCTTTATGATACAAGGCTGTTCCGCTTCTTTGATATGTATGCCGATGGCGACGATTACGAGAGCGAGGATTATCGCCGCTTCTTCAGGCAAATACTCTTGGCAATTAAGACGAAAGAGCTTGTGGATATTACTTTCATTTCTCCCAAAAACGGAGAGAAGCGGGGTGTATACCTTCCGCTCAGACTGGAATATTCCACTAAAAACGATAAATTCCGCATATTGTGCGTGATGTTCAAGGACAACCGCCCTATTTCCAGAAGCACAATCAACGTTGGAAGAATAACCGCTGTGAAACCCACGGGCAGAATTCGCAAGCGGAAAGTGGATATGAGCAAGTACCACGAAAAGACTCGCTGTGAAACGCCTGTCACCGTTGTTGTGAATTCCGAACGCAATGGCATTGAGCGGTTTATGACGGAGTTTGCCTCCTACGAAAAGCAGAGCGTTTTCGATATGGAGGCGGGGAAGTGTACCGTTCAGATTTGGTACGACAAGCAGGACGAAACCGAACTGCTTATTCAGCTTCTTGGCTTTGGTCCCGTGCTGGAAATCCTCTCGCCCAAAGACTTCCGACAGGAGGCAGCAAGGCGGGTTGAGCGGCAGTATAGTCTGC
>JBJESA010000305.1:0-6046 GCA_051882535.1 Oscillospiraceae bacterium | reverse complement strand
GTTCGCACCTGCAAGGGCTTTTCCTTTATGCTACCGTAAAACGGCGGCACTCTGTGGGCTTGCTATACTGTTCGTAAAGCTCCTCGTGCGTTGCTTTGAAGGCTTTGCTGTCAAAGCGGCTGGAAATCACGGTCTTGTATCTGAGTTTGAACACATCAACCTGCATTTCCTCAACTCCCTGCGAGGTCATTTCAGCCTTTAGGCTGTCCTCTATGGCGGTGATTTCTGCCTGCAGTTCCTCTGCCATTGCTTTCAGTTCCCTAACCTTTTTTGTCAATTCCTGTCCGCTCATTGCGTTCCCTTTCTGGTGTTTGGGATTTCCTTTCCCTGTGTTAATTATATTATACTCTAAAATCTAGAGTATTTCAATAGGCAAAATCACTGAATTATACTCTAGATTTTTGTGCATATATACTCTAGTTTTTAGTGTGCATTTGGTGTATAATACAATAGAGGGGGTGAGCACTAATGCCGATAAAGTATAAAATCAATGTTCTTTCAGCCCTCAAGGGTGTAGGCTATTCTACTTATAGGCTACGGAAAGAAAAGGTTTTTAACGAAACCGTTATTCAGAAATTCCGCAATAACGAACTTGTCACAGCCGACAATTTAGCCCTAGTGTGCCAGATGTTGAATTGTCAGCCCGGGGATATACTGGAATATGTCCCCGAGGACAACAGCGGCGAACCCAGCGAATAAGAACACGAGCGGCTTCTCCAATAAAGAAAAGCCGCTCGGCTTTTTCCTTATGCAATTTCCACGAACTTGCACAAGTATTTTTGTCTATATTTATACTTGCACAAGTACAGAAATGGTGATATAATATAGTAAATTGGAAAGGTGGTGAGATAATGGGAATGAAAAGTACTGCAACCAAAAACAAGTGGAATGCAGAAAACTATGAACGTATCTCGTTGTCTGTCAAGAAAGGTTCAAAGAAGCCCCTGCAAGAAGCGGCTAAGGAATGCGGGGAAAGTATCAACGGTTATATAAAAAACGCAATACAGAGCCGATACAAAGCCGATACGGGCGAGGATATAGAACTGTAAAGGAAGTGATACCCTTGAAAATTGAGTATTCAAAGGACAGCCTAAAATTCCTTGCAAAAGCGGAGAAAGGGCTTGTAATTAAGATTAGAGAAGCCATTCAGGGCTTAACATTAAACCCCGCTGTCGGTGATATAAAGCCAATGCAGGGTTATAAAGACGGGCGAATGCGATTAAGAGTAGGCAAATATCGCATAATATTCAAGTACGGCAATGATGGAGAGCTTGAAATTCTGTTTATAATAGATATCGGCTCAAGAGGTGATATTTACAAGTAAGGGGGTTTTTTTATGTCAACACTACAAAGAGAGATTGATTCAATGCTGGAGCTGCTCCCTGATAGCGAACAGAAACTTGCATACGAATTTGTTAAACGTCTTGTTCTCGCTTGGGATAGTGATTACACAAAGGTTACACCGCAGGAGCGTGAACAGCTGGAACAGGCTGAAAAGAGCGGCTTCGTTCCTGATGATGAAATCGACTGGGACAACTTGAGTAAATATGCAGAATAAACCTACCGCCGCCCGAATTTCGGACGGCGTTTTTCTTCTCTGAATTGGTGCTTGTTTTCCGAATGTCCCTCAAATGCTCCACAATCGCCCGTGAGGGGCGTTTTGCCCTCTGTGAGTATAAACTTCATTACCAAACCACAAAAGCCGCTCTGCGTGGCTTGTGGGGGCTAATTTGCTATTGTGGCGTTTCTGCTCCTAAAAGTGAAAAAATTTTAGATTATTTAATAATACGTATTGACAAAATACGTATTATGTGATATAATATTAAGTGTAAGGGGGTTAGGCGAATGACGTTCAAGGAGTTGGAAAAACTACTCAAAGCTGATGGCTGGGAATTGAAAGAGGTCAGAGGCTCACACTTCCAGTACACCAACCCGAACAAGCCCGGAAAGGTTACGGTGCCGAACCACAAGGGCGACATACCGAAAGGCACAGCGAACTCAATACTCAAGCAGGCGGGGCTGAAATAAGCCCCAAACCTGCCGTGCATAGAAAGAGAGGTAATAAAATGTTGTCTGTTTATCCTGCTTGCTTCTACGAGGAAAAAGAGGGCGGTTATTCCGTCATATTTCCCGATTTGAACCATCTCGCAACTTGCGGGGACACTCTCCCCGAAGCTCTGGAGAATGCTGTTGACTGCCTCGCGGGTTATCTCTATTCCGCAAAGCCGGACGGTGAAGCTCTAGCCGTTCCCTCTGATTTGGCTTCTGTTGATGTTAATGCCGAATATGATGAATACAAGAGCGCATTTGTCAATCTGGTATCGGTGGACGTTGAGGAATATGCGAAATCCCACTTTAACAAGGCGGTAAAGAAAACGCTGACTATTCCCGCTTGGCTCAACGATATGGCTATAAAACAGGGCGTTAACTTCTCGGCGGTTCTCCAGAACGCACTGAAAGAACAGCTCCATGTGAGCGGCTGACAACAAACAAGCGGCACGCTTTATGGCGTACCGCTCATTCTTTTATATCCTCGATAATCACCACAGGGGGACAGCCCTCAACGTCTATTTTGTTGGAGAACAGCCCGAACCGCTTTCCGAGAAGTTCCGCAGCCCTCAGCCGCTCCTTTTCGTCAGGCGGTTTCTTCACGATGATGGCATTGGAACACCCCTCACCAACACCCACGACAACGAGAACAGAAGCAACGCTCTCGCCCCTCATCACGGCGGTGAGGTACTCCAAAACCTCTTGAATATCGGCGGTGCGGTCATTGTGGAGCTGTTCAAGCCGCTCATCAAGGTAGGCTTTTATATATGGTTTTGTCAGGTTTTCCTGTCCTATCTGCCTAGCTGTCTTTTCGGAATATCCCGCTCTGATTGCGGCTTTCGTGGCATTGCAGCTGATAAGATATTCATCACAGAAACGCTTTTGTTTCTCGGTCATAGGGTTCTCACCTCTTTCAAACGCTCCTCGCTCTGTATTCTTGCAAGAGTCATTAGTTCAACACCGCTTGCTCCGTTCTTTCTGAACGCTGTCAGGCTATCGGAGAACGTGTGCGCCGTGATATCGTCCCCATATATTGCCCACAGCTGCCGCCCTATTCTGCCGTACCGCAGCTTGTTCAGGGCTTTGTTTATCCTTTGGCGGGTGGCTCCGATTGAAAGACCGCCAAGCCGCTCCCCCATCTCGGTATAGCTCATAAGCTGCTCGGGGTTGGAGAAGAACCGCATTTCAATTATTTCACGGTCATCGGGTTCAAGGCTTTCTATTGCTTGGTAGAGCGGCTTGTAATAATCCCCCATCTCCGCCCGAGCGTACCCGTCCCCCGCTGTGGGGTCTGCTATTGTGTCCGCAAGCGTCAAATCTTCATCATCAGCCGTGAGGGGTTCTTCAAAACTCATTGTGTTCGGTTGGTTCAGTGCGTCCGAACCGCCCAGCATTCTCCGAACCGCTTGCTTGAATTGATACTTGAAGTAAGTCGTAAGCTGAAAGCCTTTGGCGGGGTCGTAGGCTTCAACCGCTCCCAAAAGCACATCATAGGATTCTTGTATCAGGTCATCGAGTTCAATGCCGTGTTGATTTAGTGCGTCTTTGTAGGCTCTGTATGTCCGATTGCTCAACTTGTAGAGCAGTTTCGCGTTTTTCTCCCAGAGAATAGGCAAGAGCTCGTTGTTATCTCCCTGTTTGATAAGTTCGGCAAGTGCTTCGTTCGTCATTGAAAACGCCCCTCTTTTGTTACCCCTGAAAGAGGGGCGAATTTCGATTATATGCCAGTATTATGCTTGTACCGTGCAATTTCATCTCGGATAGAATTTCCCTTTAAGACAACAGGAGAAATCGGGCAACTGCACATCTCGATTATTCGATTATAAACCCGATGGCGGTTATAGTCTGAATCGTCCCGAAGCTCATTCACGCTTAAATTTGACGTAATAATCAAGGGCTTTTTTGCTCGCTTGCGTGTATCCACGATATCAAACAGCAATTTGAGGTCGCGTTCCGAGTTGTTCTGTGTGCCTAAATCATCAATCACCAACAGATCAACCTCGCGGATACGCTGAAAAGTTTCCGCTTCGGTGTAGGGATTTCTCACCGTCCGTATTAAGTCGCTTGCCGTTGCCACTAAAGCACGATAGCCCTTTTCAATCAAGGCATTAGCAATGCAACACGCCGCAAAGGTTTTACCCGTTCCGACATCTCCCAAAAACATCAACCCCATATTTCGCGGAGCGAGTTTTTCAAAGTTTTCGACATAGTAGTGAGCGGCTTGAATTGCAGCGGGTGATTTCCCCTTATCAACATTAAAGCACATATCGCGATAATCACTATCCGAGAAGCAACTGTTTTTCCGTTGGTGTGCGGTAAGTTCGCGGTTGAGTTTTTCCAGCTCGGCACGTTCCCGCTCTTTCTCGGCTTGGTATGCTTCCGCCTCGCAATCACACATACAGCCCATCACTCCGCCCTCAACCGCTGTGGCAAGCGCTCCCTCAAGCCTGTATTGCTTTGGCGTGTGGCACTTTCCACAGTACAAAAGCCCATCACTGCCGATATAGTCACCCTCTTGCGGCGGGTTTGCTGCTGCCGTATTCGCTGCAATATTGCTGATGTTTTCCGAAATAATATCCATAACTCAAAAATCCTCCTAATCGTAAAAGTGCGCCGCTAGCGCTTCCGCTTCCTCGTCCGTCATATTCGCCCACGGGTTTTGAGTGGTAGAGTTTTGAGGGGCGTTTGGCTTGAATGAGCGGTCGTAATTCCCCGAAAGCACCTTTGCAACGTTTTCGGGCTTCATTAGCCAGTTGAAAGTAGCTCTAAAACCGTTTGGAGATATTTTCCCTGTTAAAAATTCCGAAGCCTCAACTTTGCGGAAATAGTCTCCGAAGCTCACACCGTGAAGCTCATTCATTGCCACCGATACAAGCTGGACTTGATGATATGTAAGCTCTCCGGTGATAGGCTCAAGGCTTTTGCAAATCCCGTTGTATTCCCTGACAACTTCATCAAGCACTTGTTTAGGTGCAAAGTTCGCGCGCGGCTTCTGCACCTCTGCTCTCTGTAACTCTGTATATAATAATGTAGGTCTGACATTTGACTGACACGCTGTCTGTCGTTCGTCTGGCATTTGCCTGTCAAATTGACTGACATTTTCAGAAATACAATCATAATTATTCAGCGTTATAATGCTGAATTTTGATGTTATTTTGACTGACACCTTGCCTGTCGATTTCAAGCGGTCGAGTATCGTTCTTGCCTGTCGCTCCGTGATACCGTTCTCAGTGGCTATTTTCGGGAGCGTGGTTGCAATCTGCCCCCGCTGCAAAGTGACGTTTTGGTACTCGGTTTCGTGCCACACAGCACCTATCAGCAGCCGTATGTAAACGAGCAGGGTGTTGTTGTCACCGTACCAAGCCCAGTTCGGCAAATCGTCCGAAATCTTTATAAATCCCATCTCCCACACCCCTACTTCAGCGAAATCGGCGAAATGCGTGGCGTGGTTTCAGCACCGGAACAGCGGGGAGCGGCTTCGCTGATTGTTGAGGTGTTGAGATATTCGGCGAACTTGTCTACATTGACAAGAAACCGTTTTCCCGCACGAACTGCGACAACTTCACCGCTTGCCACCTTGCACCGAACGAAATGAACAGGCAGCCCGAACAGTTCGGCGGTTTCCCTTATGGATTCCATTCGCGGAATAATTAAAGGCTCGGTCATCCGTGAAACGCCCCCTTTGTGTTTAGGTATTGTGTAATGCCATTCAAAGCCGCTCGTGCGGTCTTTATACGAGATTTCTGCTGACGAAAGTACTCCATCGCCTCGTATGTATCGGCAGGGTAAAAATAACCGCCCCTGTTTTCCCAATCAGAGCAGATGGGTGCACCGTGCTCCCGTGCCTTTTGGACGAGAACACGAACAGCCCGCTCGCTGATGTTCAGCAAAGTTGCAACATCTTTCATCGGAATAGCGTTGTTCCGTCCGGTAGGGATTAGCTCCGTTAGCCGCTCAATATAGTTTTTCAAGATTTCCTCGCTTTCCGGTTGAAAAG
>JBJESA010000304.1:0-6082 GCA_051882535.1 Oscillospiraceae bacterium | reverse complement strand
ACTAATACTACTACCACAAGCAATATGGGTGGTTATCAGGGACAGATGCCGAGCTACAACCAGACTGTTGTTGTTCAGCCTGCTGTTCAGAATAACAGCGAGATGACCGTTGGTCAGTGGGTACTGACTATCTTCCTCTCGGGATTGGGCATCATCGGTTTGATTCTTCTGTTTGTTTGGGCGTTCGGTTCTGATACTCCTACCAGCAAGAAGAACTATGCTCGTGCAATGCTTATCTGGCAGGCAATCGCGGTTGGCTTGGTTATTATCTTCTACATTGGCTTGTTCGCTTGCGTTGGTGCAGCAGGTGTTGGATTGTCGGAAATTTTTGACGAGATGGGCTATTACGCTGCAATCAATAATCTGTTTATCAGATAATTTGGTATTATCCATTCATACATAATAACCCCCGCAGTTTTTTCTGCGGGGGCTTTGTTGTCTTGGGGCGAGTTGCCGAATGGCGGGATTCTGCATACAATACAAGAGGAAATCCACAGCCGTACCGTGAGGTGGCGAAAGCCCTTAGCAGCCAAACGAGCAATCTCCGTTATTGGTGTCGTTTGCGGGGCTTGCAGCGGCTGTTTAACATATCGGGCTGTTTCGTTTATTCGGGGCAGCCCGTCAGCCTTTCAGGTTCTGGACAAGCTGTTTGAAGTGTCGTCCGCGTTCCTCAAAGTTGCGGTAGAAGCCGTAGCTTGCCGAGGCAGGGGAGAGCAGAACACGCGTTTTCGCATATTGTGACGCGATTTTTACCGCTTCTTCCAGGTTGTCGGCGGGGTGGACGGAAACGTCTGGGTTCGTGATGAGTTTTCCGATTCGCTTGCCGCTGTCCGGCAGGAGAATAACGTGGTTTACTACGCCTGTATTGAGAAAATCTCCTAAAATATCGTATGAAATTCCCCTGTCCATGCCGCCCAGAATAAGGCAGTCAGTGCCGTCAAATGCATTGACTGCGGCGATTGCAGCTTCGGGGACTGTGCAGATACTGTCGTTGATATATTCTACGCCGTTGATGGTCGCAACACGCTCTAAGCGGTGTTCCAGTCCCGCAAATTCGGGGAGATGTTCAAGGCAGACGTCAATATCCGCACCTGCAAGTTTTGCGGCGGCAAGGGCGACTGCGATATTGTAGAGATTGTGCTTGCCACAGAGCGGGGTGTCTATCCGCTCGGAGCGGATTTCTTCTCCGAAAAGGAAGATGGACGAGCCGTCTGTCCAGACATCGGCGGGCTTGCCGAATGCGGTGGAGTGTAGCGTTCCTACGCAATCAACGGGGGCGAGGTCGATATTCGCCAGAGTGTGAGAGCCTTGCTTTTGGAAACGAGCGATGTTGCGTTTCGCATTTGCGTATGCATCGAAGTCCACATAATGGTCGAGATGCTCGGGGAAGATGTTCAGCAGTACGGAGATGTCGGGGGAATGCTGCACGAATTCCAGCTGATGGCAGCTCATTTCGCAGACTATGGTAAGGTCTTTGTCGTACTCGTCCAGACGTTGGAGCGGGGGAATTCCGATATTTCCGATAAGCATGGACGGAATATCGCAGCTTTGCAAAAAGTGGTAAATCAGCGAAGAAGTCGTGGATTTTCCCTTTGTACCCGTGATGCCGATTATCTGCTTACACAGCCCCAGCCGCAGAAGTACCTCGGTCTGGGTGAGGATTTTCGCCTTGGCAGCCTCGGAGAGATTATTCTTGATAATAACGCCGGGGGACTGCAGAATGAGGTCGTACTTTTCGCATTCGGCAAGGTAGTTTTCCCCGCAAATTATGGTGACGGCGGGATTGTCGGCTTCAACGGGGTTCATATCTGCAATGGCTATTTCGCGGCAGCAATTAAGGCGTGTAAGCAGGTCGAGCCAGACTTTTCCCTCTCTGCCAAAGCCAAGGATTACAACACGCTTTTCATCGAAAAGCGGTTTCAGGACATCAATTTTCATAGGCTGCTTTCTCCACATAGGGTATGAGTTTTTCGGGGACGAAGTTGTCGGTGTCAAAGAATTTCTCAAGATTTTCCGCTTGGTAGTCCCCGAAGGCGTCGGCAAAGCGTTTAAGGAGAATGGGGGGAGCGGCTTTGCGGCGTTCCAGAGCCATTTTCAGCGACAGGCGGACTTCGCTTTTTGTGCCGACGCACTCGAACGGCTTATTCTCGCCGTCCAGCATCAGGCCGTCAAGCAGCGGTGCGAGGTCGCCGCGTTCGAGAAGATTTTCTCCGAAAATTTCCACCAGCTTGTCATCGTCAAGAAAGGCTGCAAGAAGAATGTACACATAAAGGCACTTGGCACAATTGCAGCACCAGATGTTCTTCTTCGAGCCAAGATTGCAGCTTCGGAAAATCCCGAAATACTGCGGGTGTTTTACGAAAGCACGGGCTATCTGCCACTCGGAGAGCGGACGCAGCAGGCTGAAATATTCCGGGCTGCCTTGGAAATACGCAGTGCAGTATTCGCGGAAATCCCGCTCAAACTCGGTGGATTTGCTGTACTGGTGGTTTACCTGTGCACCCGAAACGTAGGTTTCGTTGGCACTGCTCTCGTTGGAAAGCACGATATACCGCTTGTTGAGGAATATTCCGAACAGCAGCGACGAGAACGCAACAACCGCCGAAAACGGCGTATGTCCGTTGAGGTAGCCCGCCTTGTTGAGTTCAAGAAGCGTGGGGTGAATGGTGCGGTGAGGAGCGACCGTCATTTCGGGAGTGCCTGACGCCGCAGCACAATCTGCCGCAGCGGGGAGGGCGTTGATGATGTAGGGCGTAATCTCCACACCTGCCGATTTAAGGATTTCGAGCGTTACTACGCTGTCCTTACCACCGCCTACGGGGACTAATGCTCCGTCCAGCGGGTGGGTGTTTTTGGGAAGTGACTCGGGTGGGGCGGGGGCGGTTATCGTCATAAAATCGTCGAAATTTGCGGGGATTCCGTTGCGGTAGAAATACTCTCCCAGACCGTTGAAATACAGTTTCTTCCACCACTGAATCTGGGCTTCGCAAAGCCAGCCGCAGCGGATTTCAACCTGTGGAGGGCAGGCACATTTCCAGTAGGATACCAATTCTGCCATTCCAAGGGAGAAAGCCGCGTATTCGGCGGCGGGTTTTGAGTAATCACCCGCGGTCAGGCTCTTATCGAACGTCCACTCGGGGTAGAAGTGGTAGTCGTCAATCTGAAAATGGAAACGCAGACTGTCTTCGCCCAGTTCATAGCTGTGATATATAAAGAGCGGGTGGAGGCTGCGGAGTTCATCGTATTTGCTCATTGCTGTCCCTTTCTGTTCAGAAAAATTGGGGTGATTATTCGAGAATAATCGGTGCGGTTGTGAAGTCGCTGCCGCAGGGGAGCGGCTTTTCAAAGCACAAGGCGTAAATATCGGTACAATGTGCGGTGAAGTTGGCTTGACGAGCGGCTTCGCGGGACTTCTTCGACAGTGCTTTCAGCGAGGTATCAATCGGTACGGCACAGTTCGCGGCAGCGAGAATTTCTTTACCGCGTGAGTTCATGCCGAGAATCCGTATAAACGCGGGCTTTTCGAGGGCGAAATGTTTGTCAATCCCCAGAAATCCGCACAGCACCGCTCTGCGGATACGTGCGAGGGTGTAGCGTTTCGTTTTGGTGAGGAAATACAGCTCCGAAAGCGAACCCGCTGAACGCACCGCCTTGTGAAGTCTTGCTCCCAAGCCGTTTGCACAATCGTAAATGCTCTCAAAGTCGTCCGCTGACATAAGGCGGAGTGACGCGAGAATCGCACGTTCCAGCCTTGCAAGGTCGGCGGCGGGAGCGGCAACTGCGGGGGCGGCAGCGGAAAAATCTTCGCCTGCCAGTATCTTCTTGCGGAGGGCAGAGCCGCTTGCAAAGCCCTCTGAGTCGGAGCGGTCACTGTCGTGTGCAGCCCCCGAACGCTTGATGGTGAACGGTTCGATGGTACTTCCGAGATTATCGAGAGCGTTTAAGTACTCGATAGCGAGGGTGTTGTTGGGGCAGGCAATGGTTTGGGCTACGTCCTCGGTGTAGAATTGACGGAGCGTTTCGGAGAGGGCGGCGGGGTAGCTCTTTCCGCGTGTGATAAGGTCGGAGAACTCCTGAGTATGGAGAACGTAGTCGATAGCCCCCGAAGCCTCCCGCAGAGCGGAGATATCTCCGCTTTCGCTGCCGAACGCGAGCATATCCACGCAGCCGAGCGAAGTGATGATGTCCACGGCACCCTTGGCAAAGCCCTCGGCGGCGGTGAGCGAAACTCGCTCGGGGAGTTCGAGGACGAGGTCTACGCCGTTTTCCAGTGCAGTTTTCGCACGGGTGAACTTGTCGAAGATGGCAACGTCGCCACGCTGGACGAAGTTTCCGCTCATCACGGCGACAATGTGGGTAGCACCCGCGGCACGGGTCTGCTCCGTCAGATATTTATGTCCGTTGTGGAACGGGTTGAATTCGCTGATTATAGCGGCTGTTTTCATAAAAACACCTCCGAATATATGCGTTACATACTACGTCTGAAAGATTCTAACATCTCTGCGGTCTTTTCCTGTGCGATTCCTGACGTTGGAACCACCTGCCATATTGTGAACGCCACAACCATGATAATGAACAGCACCAGCAGTAATATCAGAACAATGTTTTTTGCCTTTTTCCCCTTAGAAAAAGTGCTTGATTCACGAATATTACATTTTGCAAGGCGAACGATGAAAACTACCGACCCGGCACACAGTCCGAGGTTTAATAAGTACATAAATACTACTCCAAACCACATCATGCCTATGAAACCTAACATGATAAATAAAGCCATTGTAGTCGCCTCCTATTCTAAGTCGTATATTTTAATTTTACACCAATTCAACAAATAAATCAATATTTTTTCAAAAAATACTTGATTTTTTTTGGAAAAAGAGTTAGAATAAAAGAGGTATTATTTTATTTCTATGAAAGGAATTTCGAAATATGAAGATTTTGGTTGTTAATGCAGGAAGCTCCTCGCTGAAGTACCAGCTCATTGAGATGGAGGACGAGAGCGTTATCGCTAAGGGTAACTGCGACCGTATTGGTATCGGCGGACACATCAAGCACACCACTTTCGATGGCCGCGTAGTTGATGTAGACTGCGACTTCCCCACCCACACAGAGGCTTTTGAGAAGCTGGTTGAGGTACTCACCACAGGTGAGGCTTCGGTTATTAAGTCCATGGACGAGATTTACGCTGTAGGTCACAGAATTGTCCAGGGTGCGGAGATTTTCAACAAGACTACTCTCGCAACCGATGAAGTAATTCAGAAGATTGACGACCTCGCAGAGCTTGCTCCCGTACATAATCACCCCCACGCACTCGCTCTGAGAGCTTGCAAGAAGGTTATTTCCGAATCTACTCCTCAGGTAGTAGTATTCGATACCGCGTTCCACGCAACTATGCCCGAGAAGGCTTATATGTTCGGTATGCCTTACGAGTGCTACGAGAAGTACCATGTAAGAAAGTACGGTTTCCACGGCACATCTCACCGCTTTGTATCTCAGGCTCTGGCTGACGCTATGGGCAAGGATATTAAAGACCTCAAGATTGTTTCCTGCCACCTCGGAAACGGTTCGTCCATTACCGCTATTGAGGGCGGCAAGTCTATTGATACTACAATGGGCTTTACTCCCCTTGACGGTGTTATTATGGGTACTCGTTCGGGCAGCGTTGACCCCTCGGCTGTTACTTTCATTCAGAACAAGCTCGGTCTTAGTGCAAGCGAGATGAGCGACTACCTCAACAAGAAGTCCGGATTCCTCGGAATTTCCGGCGTATCCAGCGACGCACGCGACCTCGGTGCTGCAGCTGCTGAGGGCAACAAGAGAGCAAAGCTTGCTCTGGAGATGCTCCGCTACGAGATTAAGAAGTACATTGGCTCTTACGCTGCTGTAATGAACGGCATTGACGCTGTTCTGTTCACCGGCGGTATCGGCGAGAACTCCGACGACCTCCGCGAGGACGTTTGCTCCAATATGGAATTCCTCGGCATCAAGCTCGACAAGGCTGCAAACAAGGGACTGCACGGAAAGCTCCAGAAGATTTCCGCTCCCGACAGCAAGGTTGAGGTTTGGGTTGTTCCCACCAACGAGG
>JBJESA010000303.1:0-6136 GCA_051882535.1 Oscillospiraceae bacterium | reverse complement strand
TGGATACGATCCGTTCGATGATATTCAGGTGTTGTGCCTCTCGCGTATGGGCACTGTGGGAACGGCATGCATAAACCACGAACTACAGCTTGCACGGAATCCGCCAAGCAAGGACAAACGCGAACTGAACTGCATCGGAACGCTTTTCCGTGATGGCGATAAGATAATGCAGACGAAGAACGACAACAATGTCGAGTGGCGACGCGGTGCGGAAAAGTCAATGGGAATTTTCAATGGCGACATTGGCAGAATTAAAGACACCGACAGGGTAAATCAGCGTTGCAGCATCGACTTTGAAGGCAGAAATGCGGTTTATGACTTCGATATGCTGAAAAAGATAGAGCATGCCTATGCAATGACTGTCCATAAGAGCCAAGGCAGCGAGTATCCCGCGGTAATTATACCGCTCCCTGTAAGAATGGACAGGCTCTCCTACCGTAATTTGCTTTACACGGCGGTAACTCGTGCAAAAAAGACGCTTATTCTCATTGGTACCGAACAGAAGGTTGCAGAGATGGTGTATAACGATCGCCGCAAGGAGCGTTTCTCGTGTATGAAATCTATGCTGGAGGATAGCTTTGCATGACGGCACTGCAATTCTATGAGTTAAGAAGGCGTGCGATTTCTATAATTTATCCGAATCGCTGTCCGTTCTGCAACGAAGTGGTTCCGATGGAAGCGTATTACTGCAAAATGTGTTATAAAAATTTGCCCTTTGCACCGGACTATATCGAGCCGCCTGCCAATATTTCGCGGCTTGTTGTGTGCTGCAGTTATCTGCGTCGTGCCAGAAATGCGGTTCTGATGCTGAAATACGGCAGAATGATTTATCCTGCAGATGTGTTCGGTCTGATGATGTACGAAAAGCTCCAGCGTCTTGGCGTTACGGCGGACGTGATTGTTCCTGCACCGAGCGGACGAAAGGCAGTTAAAAAGCGGGGGTTTTCTTCGGCTTTGGTTATAGCGAAACGCATCTCCTACCGAATGGAAATCCCGATTGTCGAGGCGGTGCGTGCGGTTAGGGGCAAGGTAGAGCAGAAAACGCTTTCGGCAAAAGGCAGAGCCGAGAATGCCAAGAAGTCATTCTTCTTTGATGAGAAATGCTCTGTCGAGGGAAAACGCGTTTTGCTGGTAGATGATGTCACCACAACGGGAAGTACTTTGTCGGCAATTGCAAAGATTTTGCTTGACGCGGGAGCGGCTGAAGTCGCTGCCTGCGTGTTTGCACGGGCATTGGCTTGTACTCAGTGCGATGATAACGAGGTTTTAGTGTTGAAGAAACCTCGCGGAATACCATTGCCTTGATTTTTTGAGAAAAATGTGATACAATATAAGGTGGATTGAATGACTAAACGAATTACTAATGAGGAGATGGCGGTACAGCGTGACTATACGCTGAAAATCGCCGAGTCTTTTTCAAATCGCGGTGTGACTCCAAAGGCACACGTTCACACATTCGGCTGTCAGCAGAATATGTCAGACGGTGAGAAGATTAAGGGTATGCTCTCCGAGATGGGTTATGAGCTTATCGGAAAGCCCGATGGTGCGGATTTGGTAATCTTCAACACCTGTGCCGTTCGTGAGAATGCGGAGGACAGAGTGTTCGGAAATCTTGGGGCGTTAAAGCACGAAAAGGCACGAAATCCCGATATGATAATCGCTGTTTGCGGTTGTATGACAGAGCAGGGGCATATCGTGGAGCGGATAAAGCGGAGTTTCCCGCACGTCAATCTGGTGTTCGGAACGAATGCTCTCCACACGCTGCCCGAGCTGTTGTATGGGCAGCTGAACGAAAAACGCAGAAACTTCTGCGTTCCGCAGTGTGACGGAGTAATTGCCGAGGGTATCCCGATAAAACGTGAAAATTCCCTCAAAGTGAGCGTCCCGATAATGTACGGCTGCAACAACTTCTGCAGCTACTGCATTGTGCCGTATGTTAGGGGCAGAGAACGTTCGAGAGAATTTGACGACATTATTGCAGAGGTAAAAAATGCGTTGAGCAATGGTGCTAAGGAGATTCTTCTCCTAGGTCAGAATGTCAATTCTTACGGAAAGGAACTGGGGACAAGCTTTTCGGAGCTTCTCAGAGCGGTGAATGCACTGGACGGCGAGTTCAGAATCTGCTATATGTCCAGCCACCCGCGTGATTTTACAAAAGAACTCATCGACACAATCGCTGATTGCGAAAAGGTAAGCAGACATTTCCATCTGCCTGTGCAGAGCGGCTCCGACAGAATTCTGAAACTGATGAACCGCCACTATACGCGTGCGGATTATCTCAAAATCGCGGAGTATATCCGCGAGAGAATTCCAGACGCGGCACTTACTTCGGATATCATAGTGGGTTTCCCCGGGGAAGAGTACGAGGATTTTAAGGACACGCTGTCGCTTATTGAGCAGGTGCGGTTTGACTCGCTTTACACTTTCATCTACAGTCTGCGGAAAGGCACAAAGGCAGCAGATATGCCCGACCCTGTTACCAAAGAGGAGAAGCAAAAATGGTTTGAAGAACTGCTGCAGGTGCAGGCTGGACTTGGACGTGATAACTTTGAGAGATATGTCGGCAGAACGCTGCGTGTGCTGTGCGAGGGTGAGGGCAGATTCCGCGAGGGGCTTCTTACGGGAAAAACACCACAGGACGTAATCGTTGATTTCGAGGGCGACAAGTCGCTTGTCGGACAATTCGTTGATGTTAAGATTGAACAGGCTTTTCAAGCATTCGTGCTTGGAAAAGCGGTTGAATAAAATGATTTTTTAAAGGAGAATTATTATGACAGTAATCGAAGCTGCAAGAGCATTGGGAAAGGTAGTTCAGGCTGACGAGAGATATATCGCGTATGTGAACGCCAAGAAAGCAAATGACGAGGACAAGGAACTCCAAGACCTTATCGGCGAGTTCAACCTCGTTCGCCAGAATCTTGCTATGGAATCCGATAAGCCCGAGGGTGAAGTAAACGAGGAGAAGGTACGCGAGCTCAACAACAAAATGCACGCTGCTTATGAGGCAGTTATGACCAATGAGAATATGGCCCTGTTCACTGTGGCAAAGCAGGGTATGGATACCCTGATGAGCGAGATTAACACCATTCTTACCTATTCGGTTGAGGGTGCTGACCCTGATACTTGCCCAACTGCACCTCCTACTGCAGGTTGTTCGGGCAGTTGTTCAAGCTGTTCCGGCTGTTCAAGCTGCGGCTGATTAGCGGCATAGAGCTATCACGAAAGACAATGAAATGAGCGGCGGGTATTCCGCCGCTTGTAATTGATTGAATACGATATGATGGGGTGAGTGTAAATCGATGGGAAACGAAACCGAAAAGACTTCTCCGATGCTGAAACAGTATAAGGAGATTAAGGAGAAATATTCCGATTATATTCTCTTCTTCCGCTTGGGCGACTTTTACGAGATGTTTTATGATGATGCACTGACAGTTTCGAGAGAACTGGAACTTGCATTGACTCAAAGAGCCGGTTCCCCTATGTGCGGAGTTCCGTTTCATAGTGCGGAGATTTACATAAAAAAGCTCATTGACAAAGGTTTCAGGGTTGCTATTTGCGAACAGCTCACCGACCCGCATGCGTCAAAGGGCTTGGTTCAGCGTGGAGTAATTCGCCTTGTCACTGCGGGTACGGTTATCGAAGCGTCTATGCTTTCGGAGGACTGTAACAACTATATTCTGTCTATCTTTTCCGATAATGAAGGCACGGGAATGGCGTTCGCGGATATTTCCACGGGCGAAGTCCATGTGTTTGAAAAAAAGGGAAAAAATCGCGAACAGGAGATAATTTCCGAGATTTCACGTTTCAATCCTGTTGAACTCTTGATTAACAAGGATTTTGTTGACCTGAAGACCGTCAATCAATTTGTCACCGAACGCTTGAAGAAGTGTATTTGCGAGATGTTGGATGACGACAATTTCAGCAATACCGATTTGTCTGTTATCACTGCCCAATTCGAGAATAAGGACGATGTGACCGCACTCGGTATTGCCGCAATGCCGTATGCACAGAAGGCACTTTGTGCATTGTTCCGCTATGTCGGTGAGGCACAGAAAACAACCGTCAAGCGATTTGTAGAAGTTTCTGCACACAACAGCAGTGACTTTATGGATTTGGGGCTTACCGCACAGCGTAATCTTGAACTGTGCGAAACCATGCGTACAAAGGAAAAACGCGGCTCCTTGCTGTGGGTGCTGGACAAGTGCGTTACTGCAATGGGAAGAAGACGGCTCCGCACCTGGGTGGAACGTCCGCTTATGTCCCATGCAAAGATTGTGTCGCGACTTGACGCAGTAGACGAACTCACAAGGAATTCGGCTTCTTTGTACGAAATCCGCGAGTCGCTGAAGGGTGTGTACGACTTAGAGCGACTGATGTCGCGTATTATGTACAAGTCGGCATCTCCGCGTGATATCTACACGTTCGGAAAAACTTGTGCAAGACTTCCGCTTCTGAAACAGAATCTCTCGGAATTGAAATCTAAGAAACTTGTTGAGATAAACAGCCAAATCAGCGAGTTGTCCGAGATTGCACAGCTTGTTGAGAATGCTATTTCCGATGACCCGCCACAGTCGATAAAGGACGGTGGAGTGATAAAGCCTGGGTTCAACGATGAGATAGACCGTCTGCGTTCCATTTCGGAGAACAGTGCGGGATATCTTCGCGAGATGGAGGCACGCGAACGTGAGGCAACGGGAATTCGCACTTTGAAAATCGGCAACAACCGTGTTTTCGGCTACTATATTGAAGTTTCCAAGAGCTTCAAGGAGCAGGTTCCCGCACACTACGAGCGTAAGCAGACGCTTACCAACGGTGAACGTTATATCACCGAGGAATTGAAAAAAGTCGAGGGTGAAATACTCGGTGCGAATGATAGAATAATCGCACTGGAAACAGCTATTTTCGGTGAGGTGCGTGACTTTATAGCTTCTAAACTCACTGAAATTCAGCAGACTGCGGCGGCGGTTTCGAGAATAGATTCGCTGTGTTCCTTGGCACAGGTGTCCCTTGAGAATAACTACGTAAAGCCCGAGATTACGCTGGAAAGCGTTATCGACATCAAGGACGGCAGACACCCTGTAATCGAGAAGATTTTGCTCGACCACCCGTTCACACCCAATGATGTCTACCTCACCAATACAGACAGCAAACTGCTTATTATTACAGGGCCGAATATGTCGGGTAAATCTACTTTTATGCGGCAGACAGCTCTTATTGTACTTATGGCACAGATAGGTTGTTTCGTGCCTGCACGGTATGCGAAAATTGGCGTTGTCGATAAGATTTTCACGCGTGTCGGTGCGTCCGATGATTTGACCGCGGGACAATCCACGTTTATGGTGGAGATGAACGAGGTAGCCGAGATACTTAATTCCGCAACCAAGAACAGTCTTGTAATTCTGGACGAGATTGGACGCGGTACTTCCACATTCGATGGTATTTCCATTGCAAAGGCTACGGCGGAATATATTTGCAGGAAGATAGGCTGTAAGACATTGTTTGCAACTCATTACCATGAGCTTATCACGATGGAGAAGGAACAAGAGGGCGTGCGGAATTTCAGCGTTGCTGTTTCCAAGCGTGGCGACGATATCAAGTTCCTGCACAAGATAGTCCCCGGCGGTACAGACGACAGCTACGGTATTGAAGTCGCAAAACTTGCCGGTCTTCCCAACAAGGTGGTACAGAGGGCGAAAGAGGAACTCAAGGAGCTGGAAATCGGCGGTAAGGTACGTCTTGCCGAAGCGATTGAGAAGAGCCGCGAAAATAACACGCAGTTCAGCTTCACAGCGGTTGAGGAGCAAAATGCAATTGCACGGATTCGTGCTGTTGATTTGAATACTATGACTCCTATGGACGCACTGATGTTCCTCAAGGAGTTAAAAGATAATTTGTAGAGCGGCTATGAAGTGTTTCACCGCATAATTCGGAGAAGAAAATGCCAAAGATTAATTTGCTTGACAGAAGCGTTTATGAATTGATAGCGGCAGGTGAAGTTATTGAACGTCCCGCCTCGGTTATAAAAGAACTGTGCGAAAATTCCATTGACGCAGGCTCTCATTCAATAACTGTTGAGATAAGGCGTGGCGGTATCGTCTATATGCGTGTCGCCGATGATGGGTGCGGCATCTCGTAC
>JBJESA010000302.1:0-6243 GCA_051882535.1 Oscillospiraceae bacterium | reverse complement strand
GGGCGATTGGTAGATTGCTGGCGGCAGTTGTCGGACTGCTGTGTGCGTTAGTGAAATATTACCGCGTGCCTGTTGCAAGGCAGATTGTGTCTGCTTACATAGAGCTTGCCCGTAACACTCCGCTTATCGTGCAGCTGTTCTTCTTGTATTTCGGTTTGCCGAAAGCGGGAATTCGTTTGTCAAGCGAAACGTGTGCCATTATCGGACTTGCGTTTCTCGGCGGTGGATATATGGCGGAGAGTTTCTTAAGCGGTCTTACTTCCGTCAAGAAGATTCAGCTGGAGAGTGCTTTAAGCCTCGGTATGAAACGCAGTCAAGTGATGCAGTACATAATCTTCCCGCAGGCGGCAGCGGTGTCTGTGCCTGCCGTGTGTGCGAATGTAATCTTCCTGTTAAAGGAAACCAGCGTGTTCAGTGCCGTGGCTCTCGCAGACCTGATGTATGTGGCAAAGGATTTGATTGGTATGTACTACAACACCACCGAAGCACTTGTGATGCTGGTTGTGGCGTATTTGGCACTCATCTTGCCGATTTCGATTGTGTTCTCCCTGATTGAAAGGAGGCTGCGTCGTGCAAGGAATTGAGATTCTGTTTATGGGCAACAACTTCCTGCGGCTGCTGTCGGGACTGTGGGTGACAGTGCGGATTTCACTGATTTCAATCGCGTTCTCACTTGTTCTCGGAACGGCACTGGGAGCGGTTATGACTCTCAAAAATCCCGTAGTCAAGGCGATTTGCCGTGTGTATCTGGAGATTGTCCGCATTATGCCGCAGCTTGTGTGGCTGTTTATCGTGTTCTTTGGCGTAACAAAGGCCACGGGGCTTAATCTGGGCGGCGAGTTGTCTGCTGTTATCGTATTTACCTTGTGGGGAACAGCGGAAATGGGAGATTTGGTGCGTGGCGAGTTCAACGCAATTCCGAAGCACCAGTACGAAAGCTCCTTGTCGCTTGGCCTTACCAAATTCCAGAGTTATGTATACATAATCTTCCCTCAGGCTATACGCGGATTAGTTCCCAACATCATCAATTTGTCCACGCGAATGATTAAGACAACAGCACTTGTATCGCTGATTGGCGTTACCGAGGTGCTGAAAGTCGGAAAGCAGATTATTGACGCTAACCGCTTTGAGTACCCCAATGCCGCAATCTGGGTGTATGCTGCGATATTTTTGATGTATTTCATTGTCTGCTTCCCGTTGTCGCTGGTTTCGGCAAAACTGATGAAGAAGCAGAAGGCAGAATGAGAGGTATAATGTGTCTGAACATATAATAGATATAAACGGATTGGTGAAGAGTTTTGGCGATAATAAGGTGCTTGACGGAGTATCGCTTTCGGTTTCTCAGGGAGAGGTCGTAGTCGTAATTGGGCCTTCCGGCTGCGGAAAGAGTACGCTGCTGCGTTGCCTGAACGGGCTTGAGCCGATTAGTGCAGGCAGCATAACCCTCCACGGAAAGCCGGTAGTATACGGCAGCAAGGACTTGCACGAAATTCGCCAGAAGATAGGAATGGTGTTCCAGAGCTACGACCTGTTCCCGCATCTCACGGTACTCAAGAACATCATGCTAGCCCCTATGAAAGTGCAGGGCCGTTCAAAGGAAGATGTGGAGAAATCCGCAATGGAACTTCTTGAGCGTGTTGGACTTGCCGATAAGGCACACAGTTTTCCCTCGGAGTTGTCTGGCGGACAAAAACAGCGTGTCGCCATCTGTCGCAGCCTTATTATGAACCCCGAGATTATGCTGCTTGATGAAATCACAGCAGCACTTGACCCCGAGATGGTGCATGAGGTTTTAGGCGTAGTGCTCGACCTTGCCAAAAACGGCACCACGATGCTTATTGTAACGCATGAAATGTTGTTTGCGGAAGCAGTTGCTGACCGAATCGTATTTCTGGACAGCGGAGTTATCGTTGAGGAGGGAGAACCTCACGAATTCTTCAAAAATCCGAAAACCGAACGTGCACAGCGTTTCCTCAAGACATTTACATATAATTAAGGCATACTAAAATATGTCAAGAACAAAGAAAGGTAGAAAGGTGATTATTATGAAATCTTTCAGCATTATGAAGAAGCTGGCAGCAGGCTTTGCTGCACTTACTATGGCATTGTCGCTCACAGCCTGCAGCGGCGACAAGACCTCGAGCGGCGAGAATTCCGGCAACGCAAGCGGCACATTCAGAACGCTTGACGAAATCAAGCAGAGCGGCACTGTAAAAATCGGAGTATTCTCCGATAAGAACCCTTTCGGCTATGTCGATAACGAGGGCAAATATCAGGGTTACGATGTTTACTTCGCAGAGCGTATCGCAGCTGACCTCGGTGCTAAGCTTGAGCTTGTACCCGTTGAGGCTGCCTCCCGCGTTGAGTTCCTCGAAACCGCAAAGGTGGACATCATTCTCGCGAACTTCACAGTAACTCCCGAGCGTTCCGAAAAGGTTGATTTCGCACTTCCTTATATGAAGGTAGCTCTTGGCGTTGTATCTCCCGACAGTGCCATAATCAAGGCTCCCGAAGAACTAAACGGTAAGACTCTTATCGTAGTAAAAGGTACTACCGCAGAAACCTACTTCACCGAGAATTACCCCGAAGTAAAGCTCCAGAAGTACGATGAATACAACGAGGCGTATTCCGCACTTCAGGACGGACGCGGTGACGCATTCTCCACCGATAACACCGAGGTTCTGGCTTGGGCAAAGAGCAATCCCGGCTTCACCGTTGGCGTTGAGTCGCTTGGCGGTATTGACGCAATCGCTCCCGCAGTTACAAAGGGCAACGAAACTCTTCTCACTTGGCTGAACGACGAAATCAAGGCTCTTGGAACCGAGCAGTTCTTCCACAAGGACTATGACGAAACCCTTGCTTCCGTTTACGGTGCTGACGAGGCATATAAAGAAAACCTCGTTGTAGAGGGCGGCGAGATGTAATCCGCAAAATAACCCAAAATCAAAACCCCGTCTTAAAAAAGACGGGGTTATTTTTATTTGCCGAGTATATCGTAAATAGCATTTTCGCAGCGGTCAATCGCCTCGTCAATTTCGCTTTCGTTGATGATAAGCGGGGGATTGAAGTACAGTACATCGCCCAGCGGACGAAGCAGCAATCCACGTTCAAGGGCTTTCTTGTAGATTTGGTAGCCCGTTCTTGCATGACCGTCAAAGCCCTCTTTGGTAGCGGGATTTTTCACAAGCTCAATCGCATTGATAAGTCCCAGATGTCGGATTTCGCCTGTGTGCTTGTAATCTCCCAGCCGTTCGTTCAGCTTGTTGTTGAGATAGACCGCACGCTTTGCAGCGTTTTCAAGAATGTTGTCCTCGCGGAATATCCGCTGCACGGCAAGAGCACACGCACAGCCGAGCGGATTTCCCGAGTATGTGTGCGAGTGCATAAACGCTTTCCCCTCGGAGTAGTCCGCATAGAACGCATCGTAAATCTCCTGCGTTGTTATGGTTATAGCCATAGGCATATATCCGCCTGTAAGACCTTTGGATATGCACATAATATCGGGACTTACTCCCGCGTGGTCGAACGCGAACATCTTTCCCGTCCGTCCGAATCCTGTCGCAATCTCGTCTGCAATCAGCAGAACATCATACTTGTTGCAGAGCTCGCGGAGTTTTTTGAGGTAGAGCGGGGGATACATTCTCATTCCCGCACTGCCTTGAAGCAGTGGCTCGACAATCATTGCGGCGGTTTCTTCTGCATAACGTTCGAATGCTTTTTCAGCGTGTTCAAAGCACTCGCAAGAGCAGTTGTCGCGACTTTTTCCGTAAGGGCAACGGTAGCAGTCGGGGGCTTCCACACGAATTGTATCCATCAGCATTGGCCGATAGATTTTCGCATACAAATCCATCGTGCCGACCGACAATGCACCTATTGTTTCACCGTGATACCCCTCGGTAAGACACATAAAACGCTGTTTTTTCGGCTTTCCCGTCTGGTATTGATACTGGAACGCCATTTTCAGCGAGCATTCCACCGCCGCCGAGCCGTTGTCGGAAAAATTGAACTTGCACAGCCCTTTCGGGACTATCTTCATCAGTTCCTCGCATAGCTTAATAGCGGGTTCGTGCGTGAAATTCGCGAAAATAACGTGCTCCAGCGTGTCAATCTGTTCTTTTACAGCCGCGTTGATTTTCGGGTGACAATGTCCCAGCAGATTGCACCACCAGCTTGATACTATGTCGATATATTCCTTGCCGTTCTTGTCGTAGAGCTTCACGCCCTCGCCGTGGTCAACCACTATCGGCGGGAGAGTTTCGTAGTCCTTCATCTGCGAACACGGGTGCCAGATGTATTTCAAATCCTGTGCAACTAGTTCATCGTAGTTCATTTCAAATCTCCTTGTAAAGTGCTGTCAGAGCGGCTTTGTCAATTTCGAGGTCGGTATCTCCGTCACGAACGACAGCACACACCTTGATTTTCGTGATTTCCTCAATCATAGCGAGGTTGTCCCGCTGCATTGTATTTCCATTCCAATGGTTGAGGATAATTCCGTTTATCGGGAGATTTTTCAACCGCATATATTCCACCGTTGTGACAACCGCATTGATAGTTCCAAGACCTGCGTCTGCGATAATCAGCGAGGGTAGCCCAAGTTCGCGGATAATGTCTTCGAGAAAAATAGTCGCTTTTTCATCTTTTCGAATAGGGCAGACTATACCGCCGCTGCCCTCCATTGTGAGATAATCGTATAGTGAAGCCGCTTTCGCAAATGCGGATTTCACCACGTCCATCTCCACGGGATTTCCCTCCAGCCTTGCCGCAAGATGAGGAGAAACCGCCGTTTTGTAGAGATACGAGAGCAGCATTTCCTCGCTTTCGCCAATATCAGCAATTCGGTTGACGTAGCCCGCATCACTTTCGGAAACGCTGTCCGCACCGCTTACCGCCGCTTTGTAGTAGCCCGCGTTAAGCCCGAACTCCCGCAGCTTTTTCACGATAAGTGCGGTGACGTAGGTTTTTCCAATATCCGTGCCTGTCGCTGTTATGAATAATACACGAGCCATATCAATTCTCCTTGTCTGCAAAACGAACGCGGTAGCCAAGTTTCGAGGTCATCTTCATATCGTTGTCAATTGTAATTCCGCGTGTGGTGAGCATATCTCCGGAAATTGCCGCATTCGCCCCCGATTGAAACAGCGTCTTTCCCATATCGGACATCAGCCCGCGTCCTCCCGCAAGCCGAATTTGCCCATCGGGAATTATGAAGCGGAAAATCGCCACGATTCGTGCCATTTCTTCTTCCGATAGAATATCGTTGTGTTCAAAAGGCGTGTTTGGAATGGGGTTGAGCATATTCACGGGAACGGACTTTATGCCAAGTTCCCGCACAGTCAGTACCATATCAATTCGGTCTTCCATCGTTTCGCCAAGTCCCATAATGCCGCCGCTGCATACCTCAAGTCCCGCTGTTTTCGCGGCGTTAATCGCATTGATTTTGTCGTCAAATGTATGAGTAGTGCATACTTCGGGGAAGAATCTCCGCGAGCTTTCGAGATTGTTGTGTGCTCTGTCTGCACCCGCTTCTTTCAGTTTGCGGAAATTGCGTTCGTCCAGCAGTCCAACCGATACGCACACCGAAATCGGACACGCTTTCCTTATCGCACGAATACTGTCGCACAGGCTGTCCACCTCGCTGTCGGAGAGTTTTCGTCCCGAGCAGACAATTGAATATCTCAGCACTCCGCGTTCGTAGTTGTAGAGTGCCTGTTTTACGAGTTCGTCCGTGCCGAGCAGGGAATATTCCTCGCAGCTTGTGCTGTAGTGTACGGATTGTGCACAGTAGCGGCAGTTTTCGGAGCAGCGACCGCTCTTTCCGTTGATTATCGTACACATATCGAAGGTGTCGCCACAAAAGTGCTGTCTGATTTCATCGGCGGCACGGCGGAGCTCGTCAAGCGGTACGGATATAAGAGAAACTGCCTCTTCGCGTGAAACAGCGTGACCGCTCAGAACCTTGTTTTTAAGTATGTTTGTATTGCTCACAATTCAATTCTCCTTTGGACGATACTTCTGAACTATGGGTATAAGCCTTTTGCCGAGAATTGCCGCCAGTATACACAGCAGAATATCTCCCGGCACGGCAAGTACAAAGCAGTACCAAAGTGTCAATGCAAAGCTTATTGAGCCACCCTCTATCCAAAGATTTTTCGCAAAATAAAAATAGAGAATACCAAGAGCGTAGACAATTCCAAGCCCCGCAAAGTTCGCCGCAAGAATACGTTTGAAAGACGGATTAGGCAC
>JBJESA010000301.1:0-6295 GCA_051882535.1 Oscillospiraceae bacterium | reverse complement strand
GTGAGGCGATGGGAACGGAACAACAATAAGGATAGACCTTTCAAACGAGAAAATCGGAATTGAATGATTTCCTTTCAAAATTGTAAGATTATTGTAAGGATAAACTTATAGACATCACAGACTTTTTCTGCTAAAATAAATATTGTGCGAACGCTTACCACAAATATGCAGAAAGGACTTTGAATTTATGCCAATCTTAGAAGTAACAAACATCAAAAAAATCTACACACAACGAATAGGCTCAAACCGCGTTACAGCACTGAATAACGTCACGTTCACGGCGGAGAGCGGGGAGTACATCGCTATTATGGGTGAGAGCGGCTCGGGAAAGACCACGCTTCTCAATATCCTCGCGGCTCTCGACAAGCCCACCGCCGGAACGGTGACACTCGCGGGGACGGATTTTTCCTCCGTCAAAGAACGCGATATAGCAAAATTCCGCCGCGACAATCTTGGATTTGTGTTTCAGGACTTCAACCTGTTGGACAATTTCACCGTGAAGGATAATATCCTGCTCCCGCTCGTACTTATGGGGCTTCATCACTCGGAAATGCCCGAGCGGCTGAACAAAATCACCCGTGAGCTTGGTATCTCCGAACTCGTTGACAAGTACCCCTACGAAATTTCGGGCGGTCAGAAACAGCGAACCGCCGCCGCGAGAGCACTTATCACCAACCCGAAGATACTCCTTGCCGACGAGCCTACGGGTGCACTCGACTCCCGCTCGTCCGATGAACTCCTGTCGCTGTTCTCGCGTATCAATGCAGGCGGTCAGACAATTCTGATGGTAACGCACTCCGTCAAGGCGGCAAGCCACTCCAACCGAGTGCTGTTCATCAAGGACGGCGAGGTTTTCCACCAGCTCTACCGCGGAAATTGCTCCAATGAGGAATTCTACAAGAGAATATCGGATACGCTCACCGTTGCCTCGCAATCCGAGAATCGCGGAGGTGAGCCGCAATGAATTTTCTCCTCTATCCCAAGCTGGCATTTACGGGAATGGTGAAGAACAGACGCCTGTATGTACCCTTTATGCTTGCCTGTTCTGGGCTGATGATGGTTTTCTATATCACGGCTTTCCTTGCTAACAGCGACTTTGTGCAGGAATTGCCCGGCGGCACCATGATTAGCGTTATCCTCACGGCGGGGTGGATTGTGATGCTGGTGTTCTCGGCGATTTTTATGTTCTACACAAATTCTTTCCTGATAAAACGCCGTAAAACGGAGTTCGGCTTGTACAATATCCTCGGAATGGGGAAGATGAACATCGCCAAAATTCTCGTCTGGGAAACGTTCTTCACCTTCTTGGCATCTCTCATAGTGGGAGTTTCCTGCGGAGTGCTGTTCTCGAAACTGTCCGAGCTTCTGCTCGTGAAGATGATGGGCGGGGAGAATGTCTACGTATTCAACATTGATTTCCGCGTTATCGTTCTTGAGGTGATTATTTTTGCAGCGATATTTGTGCTGATATTGCTGAATTCGCTGCGACAGATTCGGCTCTCGGGTGCTATCCAGCTCCTCCATTCGCAGAACTCGGGAGAAAAGCCCCCGAAAGCAAATTGGTTCGCCGCTGTTCTTGGTGTGATAATACTCGCCGCAGCCTATACAATTGCTGTTATGATAAAAGATCCCGTACTTGCAATTACCGTATTTCTAGGTGCGGTGGTTCTTGTCATAATCGCAAGCTATCTGCTGTTCGTGGCAGGCTCGGTGGTGCTTTGCCGAGTCCTACAGAAAAACAAAAATTACTACTACAAGACCAATCACTTTGTATCTGTTTCGCAGATGGCTTTCCGTATGCGAAAGAACGGTGCGGGACTTGCCTCTATCTGCATACTCTGCACAATGGTGCTGGTGACGATTTCCGCGACTACTTGCCTTTATTTCGGCTCGAATGATATGATGAGAAGGCAGTTTCCCCGCGATATTCAGCTTCGTATTGTGTCGGAGAGCGATGATTTTGCTGCCGAAACTAAAGAGGATTGGGACTTAGCAGTAAAGGACGCGGGTTATACCCAATCCAATTTGACGGAGTATCGTTGTCTGGACGACTGGAGTGTCAACAACGTTGTGGCATTTTATGTTGATGACAAATTTGTTGAGGAACTTGACGACCCCAGACCTAAAAACGTCGTATACTTTTCGTTTATTCCTCTCTCGGATTTCAACAAGGTAATGAACACGAATAAGATGCTTGAACCAAATGAAGCCTTTATGGTTATCGACAGTTACTCGGGTGACAGATATTATCTTGACAAGGTTCCCGATTGTTTTGGCGGAGTTCTGAATGTCAAGGATTATGTCGAGGGTTTTCCCTCATATCAGATTGGCTCAAACGTTTCCGTTAATGAGGAAGCGTATCGCACCGCAATTATCCCCGATGAGCTGTTCGATAGGATTTATTCCGACAAACTCGCGTTTAACACGGAGCATAAGTTCACCGTACACGGCTATGACAATGAAATAATCGGCTCATACGTTGTACCTGTGATAAGTCACATTTACGGCTTCGATATTCCGGACTGCGATGATGAAGAAATGCTGTCGATTTTTGAAGAGAAATACTTTGAAATGAGGGAAACGCTCCATGCCGACAAGCTGAATCCCAATACTTTTTATGCTCAGACGATAGCCCGAGTACGTCCTACTTACTTTGCAATGTACAGCGGTTTGTTCTTCCTCGGAATAGTGTTCAGCATTGTGTTTATCTTCTCTGCCGCGTTGATTATGTACTACAAGCAGCTTTCGGAGGGCTACGAGGACAAGTCCCGTTTCGACATTCTTCAGAAGGTGGGAATGACCAAACGCGAAATCCACTCCTCGATTAATTCACAGGTGCTGACGGTGTTCTTCCTGCCGCTTATCGCTGCGGGAGTGCATACCGTGTTCGCGTTCCCGATGCTGTCGAAGATGCTGATGCTGTTCGGCGATATGAATAAGGGATTTCTTGCTCTGGTGGCACTGCTGTGCTTCGCGATTTTCGGAGTAATCTACACGGCGGTTTATCTCGTAACTTCAAAATCCTACTACAAAATCGTATCGTAAACAAAAAACCTCTCGGAGGCTATACAAAAATGTGTAGCCTTCGGGAGGTTTTATTTTATATGATGTGAAGTATTTTTTTCAGCTTGACGAAAGAACCGTTGAGGTCTTATCCGCCGAAGAAGCTGAGGAAATTAAAGCCTGTCGGGAACGGAATGGTGAACATAAATATCGTGCCGAACAAAAATCCTGCAATTGCAACTCCTGTAATAAGCATACGATTAGGCAGTCTGCGGAAAGTGCCGACAATACCGAGCATAAACAGTACTACCGAGTAGATTACTGTTACAAGGTTGAAGGTATCGCCCTTTGTGTTGTCCGACTGACCTTCGGCGAGAACTGCTTCGCTTTCCTCAAGCACAGCCTGTGCGTCTTCGTAGTAGCTGTTGATGAAGTCTTCGTCGCTGAACGGGCTTACGGTAGACTGCTCGCCGTTGATAACCCAGTCGATGATAGCGTCAGCGTCAAAATCGAAGTTATAACCGATAAGAGCTGCCATTTCTTCCGTGAGATTATCGGCACAGATGAATTGAATCTTATAGGCGTTCTCATACATCTTATCGGCATTATCCGTATCATTGGCATAGAGTATCTCTACCTGATAATCGCTTATCATATTCCACACCTGCATATCCTGCATAAGCGACTGCGAAGCCTCGTTCCAGCGGGCGTTTCCGTCAGCTGCAAGATTGTTGCTCTTGGTGTAGTTGGTGGACATATTGCCGCCGTGAAGCGAGCCTATCCACGAAGCCCATGCGGTTGCAAGTGCTGTAACGCCGAGGAAAATTGCGATGATTATCTCAAGGATATCTTCCTTGCTGCGTTTCTTTACCTCGGGTGCTTTTTCCTGTGTGTTTTCGTTAGTTTCAATTTCTGACATAGTATGTTCCTCCTGTTGTCCAATTTGCAGCTGAATATATGCCGCGAAACATTAGTCCTATTATAATAATTCCTGCTGTGTGAACAGCAGGAATAGAAAGCTACTGAATTATTCTGTAACCCAGGGTGTGCCGTCCTTTTTGGTGAACTTGCCGGTTGCAACCTTAATGATATCAATTATGTATCCGATTCCGAAGCAGCCCGCAGTCAGAAGCCATAGAATACCTGTGCCGATTTTGCCTGCCATAAATCTGTGTACTCCGAATTCTCCAAGGAAAATAGTGATAAGAATCGCTGTTACTTTGTTCATAATTACCTCCCAAAATATTCAAGAATGCCGTTTTCGGTTTGTGCTGATGTGGTGTATGCGGTTTTCCGCTTCTGTCAGTCCCTTATGTCCTTATGTCAGCCTACATCGCCGATACCGAGTGCTTCAAGAGCTTGTGCGATTTGGACGTAAGCGTCTTCGGTGGAAACTCCGGCGGCGTTCAGTACTACAATTTTGGATTCTGACCAGTAACCGGTGAAGCCTTTATCCGCAATACTATCAAGAGCTGTCTGTGCGACTTCCGGCTTGAATTGCCAGCAGCTGGCACCGTCAATATTCACTTCCTGAAGCTGATCTTTCCCGGCATTAGCGAACATATCGGTTGTAAGTACCTCGTCAATAGTCATTTCGAGCGGAAGCACGAGAACCGAAATATCGGAAAAATTGTAACCATCATTCGAGCTGTATGTATATACAATACCGTAAGCGTTGCCGTAGGTGATGTCGGTACTGTACTCATAGCCACCGTCAGCCTTTGGTGAGATATCGCTGACATTCATCTTGACAGGCTCAAGAGAGATGGTTGAGGAGGACTCGCTGCTCTCGCTTGAGTTCAAATCTGAGGTTTCCGATGAGTAGCCCGAATCAGTTGTTTCATTGACGGGAGTGCTGTCCTCGGGTTCGTCAGTGCAGCCGGCAAGACACAGGGTAGCTGCCAGTGCAAGAGCGACAGTAATCTGTTTTTTCATTGATTTCATAATGATCTCTCCAATCTTATGTCTTTTATTTCTGTTCATTATATCATAACTTGAAGTAAAAAGGAGAGCTTCTGTCTGAAATGTATGAAATCCGTCCTGAAATGTCATTTTCAGAGTGAAAGCTGCAGGATAAACAGTCCGTCCTTAATCGAAAAGTTATAGCAGCCGCCGTAACGCTCCACGATAGCACAGATGCTTTGTACGCCAATTCCGTGATTCGGATTTGGAGATGTTGGAATTCCGTTTTCAAATTTAACGGTTTTGCCGCAGGGATTTGTTATTTGCAGGAAGAAATTTCCTGTTTCTTCCATAAAACGAAATTTTACCGAGATAACGCAGCGTTCTCCGTTTTGTGCCAACGGCTCGCAGGCGTGAACAGCGTTTTCCAAGGAGTTTGACAGCAGAACGCACAGATTGTTGTCCGATACCGCAATATCAATGGGAATATCTCCTTGTATCTCCATATCAATACCCGCTTTCTTCGCTCTTTCGGCAAAGGCGGACAGTATTAAATTGGCGGTTTCGTTCTCGCAGTATCGACAAACCTTGGAAGCCTCGATTTCTCCGCAGACATCGGAAATATAACTTTGTGCCCGCTCTTGCTGACCGTTTTCCAGGCAGGTTGAGAGGTACTGCATATGGTGCCGCAAATCGTGCCTGTAGCGTACAGCCTGAGCCTGAGATTCTCTGAGCTGTGCGATTTCTCTGACTGCTTGAGAAAGCTGAAAATCCGTATTATTCTGAATTTGCCGCAGCTGTTGTTTTTTTCGTTCTTCGGCGGAATTATAAAGCAGGAAAAGCATATACGCCACGCAGCAGATAAAAGGCATAAATTCAAGAACCACCGAAGAACCGCTGCTAAGAAGATTGGTATATACCCGCGTCAGATAATCGAATGCGTAATACAGTGCGGGAATCAGACCGAATTGAAGCTGCGTCTTTATCGGATATTCTCTGATTTGCACAATAGCAGGTGAAACAAAGCACAGCAAAACCAGCAGCAAGGGAACGGTGATAATCAGCTCAACCCCCTCTTGCATAAACTCGCTGCCTTGAAAAAGAGTAACCGCCAGCAGAGCGATCCATCGCCGTATTTCGCAGAAAAGGTACGCACAAAGTACAGAAATCGCCGACCACAAGAGCTTTTTAGTGAGAACAAACAGCAAAATCACTATCGGCAGATGAACGATAAGGGGATAGAGTTTTAAGCTAAGCTCCATACCCCATTTCAAGTAAACCAGACCTTGAGGGAGCAGCATAAGTATCGTTGTGCAAATCACGATGAGTCGGTTGCGGCGGTTGTTCAGCGTGCTGCTGACATCATAAGTTTCCGCCCCCTTTTCAATCT
>JBJESA010000300.1:0-6332 GCA_051882535.1 Oscillospiraceae bacterium | reverse complement strand
TGGAACACGGCGATAATGATGTTTGTCACCGCGTTGGCGGGCGGCATACTCAATATGATGTTCTTCAGCACGGGTATTCTGGGAGCGTCGGGCATTGTGTTTATGCTGATTATTCTGAGTGCGTTCACCAATATGAAAAAGGGCGAAATCCCGCTCACGCTTATACTGATTGCCGCGATTTACCTCGGCAAGGAGTTGTATGCGGGGCTGTTTGTCACCGACAATGTGTCGCACTTCGGACATCTGTGCGGCGGCGTTTCGGGACTGGGCTTCGGAGCGTACTACTTTAAAAAGAAATTCGAGTATAAATAACAAATAAAACGGTCTGGGCTTGCCCCAGACCGTTTTCGTTGTTTACTTACGTTCCTTTATTTCTCCCTTGCGGTAGGCGGTGAGCAGTTCTTTCAAATCCTCAATCTGTTCGAGGAGTTCGCGTCCCTTGTCGGTGTCGGAGATATTCGCTCTGTCGGGGAGCTTCTCCACCACCTGAATTTCGGGAGTCTGACCGCCCGTTTCGGGATTGAACGGCTTGTGTACGGCAAGCGACAGGCTGTGCGAATCATAGATAAGCGTGTAGCCCGCAATTCCCGTTGTCTTTTGATAAGCCTTGGAAATTCCGCCGTCAATGACGTACAGTTTGCCGTTTGCCTTGACGGGGTGCTCTCCGTCCTTGATTTTGACGGGAACGTGACCATTGATGATGTGACCGTCATTCTCGTCTATGCCGAAGTCGCGGAGAATACGGCGGCAGACTTCTTCCTGCTCGGAAAGCTGGTAGTAGGCGTTGTAGTTCTCCCTGCAAACCTCCGCTCCCGCCTTTGTGCCGATGAAGTACCGCTCGAAGAACGCCATCTTGTCCTTGCCGTACAACGGCGACTGCGGCCCGCACCACAGATACCACATAAAGTCGCGGGCAAACAGCTCTTTAGCGTAGAAAGCACGGCTGACAAGCTCGTTTATCTTGTCGAACAGCGGTTTTCCCTGATAACTTGTGCTTCCTATCTGTACGCTCTGGAGAGTGCCGTCCTCGTTCATCGGGATACAGCCGTGGAACATCAGATTTCCGTTGGACACATTGTACATCGAACCTTTGGAGAGCAGAAAACGGATATGCCGCTGCAGCTTTTCGCTGTGGAGGAACGAATTTTTCAGAATCGTGACAAGCTCCTCCTCAGCGGGGGTAAGCTCGGAGGGGTTTGCGGGGTCTACCGTCGGGAAGAAGCCGTCGAGCAGGGTGTAGGTCACGCCGTCGATGGTGACCGTCTTGTTCTCGAAGTCCACCATCTCAAAGACGTTGCGGGAGTCCATATTCCACTCGGGGTGGCTCTTGATAAGCTGTGACTCCAGCTTTAATTGAATTATGGAAATCGCCTTGTGCATCTGTGCGGCGAGTTTGTCGTCTACGGGGTCGTAGAGGTTGGTGTCGTAAGTCTGCGGATTGTAGAGCGTGGTGTCGCTGTCGCCGTAGGTTTCTGCGGCAAATACCGCCAAAGCACGGAGGTTAAGCCCGTATCCGTCCTCCAACAAGTCGAAGTTGTTGTACTTGATGGAGATTCGCAGAACATTGGCGATAAGTGCGGTGTTGCCCGAAGCCGCACCAATCCACGAAATGTCGTGGTTACCCCATTGCACGTCAACATCGTGCATATTCATCAGTTCGTCCATAATAACATCGGCACGCGGGCCACGGTCGAAGATATCGCCGATAATGTGGAGCTTGTCCACCGCCAGCGATTGGATAAGCTGGCACAGCGAGATGATAAAGCGGTCGCCCGTACCCGTTTCGATAATCGACGAGATGATTTTGTCATAGTAGAAATCCTTGTTTACGTCATCGGTGACGTTCAGCAGCTCGTCCACGATATAGCGAATCTGTTCGGGGATTCTTTTACGCACGCGGGAGCGGGTGTACTTCGCAGAAATGCTCTCGCACACCATAATCAGGCGGTACAGAGTGAGCCGCGTCCACTCCTCGTCAAGGTCGCCCTTGTCACGCAGACGCTTTAATTCGCGTTCGGGGTAGTAGATGAGGTTGGCAAGCATCTCACGCTTTCCCGCGGATACGGTCTTGCCGAAAACCTTGTCGATTTTGTTCTTGATGATACCCGAAGCACTCTTTATCATGTGGAGAAACGCTTCGTGTTCGCCGTGCAGGTCGCTGAAAAAGTACTCGGTACTCTTGGGGAGAGAACGGATAGCCGCGAGGTTGATTATCTCGCTTGCCGCACTCTCAATGGACGGATACTTCTCCGCGAGAAGCTGTAAATATTTCTTGTCTGTCATAAAAGCCTCCAAAAAATGTAATCGTTTAATCGCATTTGTATATTATCTCTAAAGAGGAAAAGCAAGTCCGCGAAAAGGTTGGACAATTTATCAATTGAAAATCGCAAAATAAAGCGTTATAATAATCTCATTGTGAATAATTCGGGCGGGATAGAAATCCCCACCCACGGTAATATAGCGGTAAAACCGCCAAATTCAGGAAAGGTGAAAACTATGGCTAGTTCAGCAAAGGACTTAACGCAAGGCAAACCGATGAAGCTGATTCTCGGGTTTATGCTCCCATTGCTTTTTGGAATGTTGTTCCAGCAATTCTACAATATGGTAGATACGATTATAGTCGGAAGATATCTGGGCATAGACGCACTTGCAGGCGTTGGCTCTACCGGCTCGATAAACTTCCTTGTCCTCGGCTTTGTAATCGGCGTATGTGCGGGTTTTGCGATTCCCGTGGCTCAGAAGTTCGGCTCCAAGGACTTTGACGAGCTTCGCAAGTATGTCGGCAATACGCTTTGGATATCCATTGTGTTTGCGGCGATACTCACCGTTGCCACCTGCCTGCTCTGTTCAAGTATTCTCAACTGGATGGACACCCCCGACAACGTATTTGACGAAGCATACGACTATATATTCGTAATATTCCTCGGGATACCCGTAACATTCCTCTACAACATACTTTCGGGCTTTATTCGTTCGCTCGGCGATTCCAAAACGCCGGTTGTGTTTCTGGTAATCTCCAGCCTGCTCAATATCGCACTCGACATATTTATGATAGTGGTGCTGAAAATGGGCGTTTCGGGTGCCGGTTGGGCGACCGTAATTTCACAGCTTGTTTCGGGAATTATGTGCCTTGTGTTTATCGTGAAGAAGTTCGATATTCTCCACCTCAAGAAAGAGGATTTGAAGCTCAGTATGTACCATGTCGGCAGATTGTGCGGAATCGGTCTTCCCATGGGATTGCAGTATTCCATTACCGCTATCGGTACTATTCTCATACAGGCAGCGGTAAACGGGCTTGGCTCTATCTATATGGCGTCCGTTACTGCGGGCGGCAAGGTGGGACAGTTTATGTGCTGTCCGTTTGACGCAATGGGAAGCACCATGGCGACCTACGGCGGACAGAATGTCGGTGCTTGCGAAATCAAACGTGTAAAACGCGGTCTGTTCGACTGCTCACTGCTCGGTATCATCTACGCATTGGGTGCGTTTGCGGTGTTGTTCTTCTGGGGCGGGGACTTGGCGATGATATTCATTGACGCGTCCGACCCCGAGATTGCCGCGAATGCAGCACAAATCCGCGAACTCTCCCACGAATATCTCATTTACAACTCGGCGTTTTATATCCCGCTTGCGTTCGTAAATATAGTACGATTTATGATTCAGGGAATGGGTTCTTCGCAGGTGGCACTCTACGCGGGTGTATTCGAACTGGTAGCACGTGGTGCGGCGGCACTCTGGCTCACCCCGATTTGGGGATTTAAGGCAATTTGCCTTGCAAACCCGCTCGCTTGGATACTTGCGGACTTGTTCCTGATTCCCGCGTTTTTCGCGTGCTATTCATCGGTGAAGAAAAAGATTATGCTGTCTGCTCGTCATTCGCAGACGCAGCCACCAGCGGCAGAATCACAGTAAACACCGTGTTTTCGTTCTCGCTCGAAGCGGAAATGCTTCCCCCGTGACGAGCCACAATCTCCTTTGCAATCGCAAGACCAAGCCCCGCACCGCCGGTATCCGACTGACGTGCGGTATCCATACGGAAGAACTGCTCGAAAATCTTTTCGAGCTTTTCTTTTGGGATAGTTTTCCCGTGATTACGCACCTCAACGGTTACTTTCCCGTTCTCGGCAATCATTGCAAGCGAAACCTCGCTGTTCTTGTAGCTGTAGTTTACGGCGTTCCGAAGCAGATTGTCGAACACGCGTTCCAGCTTGTCCGGGTCGCATATCATCTCCACATTCGGCTGAATAACCGCACTTGAGGTGAGATTATGCTCCTTGAAAATCGGCAAAAACTCGCTCATCGTCTGCTCCAGCATAAGGCTTAAATTGATGCGTTCCGGCTCGAGGGTAAGCGTTTGCAGATTGAACCGCGTTATCTCGAAGAACTCGTTTATCAGCTGTTCCAAGCGATTCGCCTTGTCAAGCGAAATGCCGATATACTTCGCACGGCTCTCGGTGGAAATATCCGGCTCGGCATTCAGCAGGGTGAGATAGCCGATTATACTGGTAAGCGGGGTTTTCAAGTCGTGTGCAAGGTAGAGAACAAGGTCGTTTTTCCGCTGTTCTGCTTCTTTGGCAAGCATACGGTTTTTGATTACGTCCTCGCGAAGTGCGTTCATATTGTCCTGAATATCTTTCATTTCGGGCGGAAGGTTGATTTGTCCGTTTTCCACGTTAACCAGCTTATCACACTCGCATACGATTTTGTCGAAGTAAGAAAACGACTTGCGAAGCAGGGTGCAGAAAATAAAAATCCACCCCGCCAGAATAAGAGTCGGTATAATAATAAGAATACAGTCCCGAATGAGGCTGAGCAGCTTATAGATAAGGCTGTGGTAGTCCCAATGTATCATAGTGCATATCAAAGCACCGAAAAACGCAGTGCCAAACACAGTAACTGCCCAGAGAATCATCCAGACCGCACACTGTGAAACGAGTTTTTTGGTTATTCCGCTATGCGTGATTTTTTTAAGATTTTGTCTGTTCATAGTAGTTCCTCGGAGTAAATTTTCGCGTTATTCAATCGTGTAACCCACACCCCATACTGTCTTTATGTACTTCGGGTGACGCGGCTGTTCGTTCATCTTCTCACGCAGACGTGCGATATGTGCCATAATGGTGTTAGAGCTGTCGAGATACCGTTCTCCCCATACCGCCTCAAAGAGTTCCTCGCCCGACACGACCTCGCCCTGTCGCTGGCAGAGATACCACAGGATATTGAACTCAATCGGGGTAAGGCTAACCACCTTGCCGTCCAGAATGCAAATGTGCGTTTTCGAGCTTATCTGTAAGCCGCGAATGTCGATTTCCGTGCGTTCCGTCTGCGGCTTTTCGTTGGCTGAATTGTAGCGTTTGAATCGCCGAAGCTGAGCCCGCACTCTCGCCACCAGCTCGGGTGGACTAAAGGGCTTGGTAATGTAGTCGTCCGCACCCGAGGCAAGCCCCGTAATCTTGTCGAACTCTCCTACCTTCGCCGTAAGCAGTATAATCGGGAACATGAACCTCTCCCGCACCTTCTGCACTATCGAAAACCCATCAATATCGGGGAGCATAACGTCCAGAACCGCCAAATCGACATCATTGTCCTCAATATAGTGCAGTGCGTCCATACCGTTGTAGAACTTCGCCACGGAAAATCCCTCGTTTTTCAGGCACACTTCGACCAAATCGGCGATTTCCTTTTCGTCATCTGCGACAAGAATAATCTCGTTCACACGCTCACCCCCTCACCTATAATAATACAACATAATTCATTCTTTGTCAAGAAGCGGGAATTAATTTGCGGAGCAAATCGGGCGGTACAACACCGCTATTCATATTAAATATACCTTATGCAAGCTATCGTAAAAATTTCTAATGCCGCCATAGTTATCACCACGAATAATATCAGCAGCACTTTAAGGATTTTGCGTTTTTTGGAATTCTTAGGTGCAAAATGAAACATTACAGCTATCACAGTAAACAGAACACTTAATGCGGTAGGAATGAGAGGTAAAGCGTTATAAGAATTGTAATCATTCATATCAATCTCCTTTTAAGCTTTATACAGGCTCGGTGTTGTATAGCTGCGAGTAGATACCGTTTCGCTCCAGCAGTTCCTCGTGAGTGCCTTGTTCTGCTATGCCGTCCTCGGTGAGTACAAGGATTTTGTCCGCGTTGCGAATGGTGGAAAGACGGTGTGCAATCGTGATAACCGTGCGGTTTTTCGCCAACCGTTCCAGCGACTTCTGCACAAGCCGTTCGCTCTCGTTGTCAAGGGCACTTGTCGCTTCGTCGAGAATAAGAATCGGCGGGTTTTTGAGGAAAACGCGGGCTATCGAAATACGCTGCTTC
>JBJESA010000299.1:0-6394 GCA_051882535.1 Oscillospiraceae bacterium | reverse complement strand
GTGGTGAGCAGGTTCGCAAGACTGTCGACACTCGTGGCAGTTATGTTGAGCTGGATAAATACAATGAGCGTTATGAGTCGATTGCTCCTGCAAGCAAGATGAATAACGACAACTTCCGCAGCAAGCAGAAGATTCAGCAGAAGTCGCAGCAGAAGGGCAAGCAGTATTCCAACAAGCGTGAAACCGAGGCTCAGAAGCTCAAGCGTCTGGAGCTTGAACGTGCGAGAAAGCAGCAGCTCAAGGTGCAGATTCCCGATGAAATCGTTGTCGGAGAACTTGCCACCAGACTTAAAGTAACCGCGTCTGAGGTTATCAAGAAGCTGTTCGGACTGGGTGTAATGGCTAATATCAACGAAGTAATCGACTTTGATACCGCTTCTCTTGTAGCTGAGGAACTCGGTGCAAAGGTTGAGAAGGAAATCGTTGTTACTATTGAAGAGCGTCTGTTTGAGGATACTCCCGACGATCCCGATAGCCTGCTTCCTCGTTCGCCTGTTGTAGTTGTAATGGGTCACGTAGACCATGGTAAGACTTCCATTCTCGACTATATCAGACACGCAAGCGTTGCTTCCGGTGAGGCGGGCGGTATTACCCAGCACATCGGTGCATATCGTGTAAAGCTCGATGACAGAGAGATTACCTTCCTTGATACCCCCGGACACGAAGCGTTCACCTCTATGAGAGCACGCGGTGCGATGATTACCGATATCGCAATTCTCGTAGTAGCAGCGGACGATGGTATTATGCCGCAGACGGTTGAAGCAATCAACCACGCAAAGGCTGCAGGCGTTCAGATTATCGTTGCTATGAACAAGATGGATAAAGAGGGTGCAAACCCCGACAGAATCAAGGAAGAACTTACAAAGTACGACCTTGTTTGCGAAGATTGGGGCGGCGATGTTATTTGCGTTCCCGTTTCTGCAAAAACAGGTATGGGTATGGATACCCTGCTTGAGATGGTTGGCATTACCGCCGACGTTATGGAACTCAAGGCTAATCCCAACAGATTGGCACAGGGTGCTGTTATTGAGGCACGTCTTGATAAGAACAGAGGTCCTATCGCAACACTTCTCGTACAGAACGGTACTCTCCACACAGGCGATGTTCTCATTGCCGGAACTTCTGTTGGTAGAGTACGTGTAATGCGTGATGACAAGGGTAAGACCGTTACCGAAGCCGGCCCCTCCGTTCCCGTTGAGATTATGGGACTTTCCGAGGCTCCCTCCGCTGGTGACACCTTTGCGGCTGTTGAGGACGAAAAGCTTGCCCGTGAGTTGGTTGAAAAGCGTAAGCACGAAGCCAAGGAAGAGCAGTTCAAGGCATATCAGAAGGTTACCCTCGACAACCTGTTCTCCTCTATTGAGCAGGGCGAGGTCAAGGAACTTCCGATTATCGTTAAGGCTGACGTTCAAGGCTCTGTTGAGGCGGTTAAGCAGTCTCTTGAGAAGATTTCGACCGATGAGGTACGCGTCCGCGTTATCCATGGCGGCGTAGGTGCAGTAAGCGAGAGCGATGTAATGCTCGCAATGGCAAGTGGTGCGATTATTGTTGGATTCAATGTTCGTCCTCACCCGTCTGCAGAAGAAAGTGCTAAGAGAGATGGCGTTGAAATCCGTCTGTACCGCGTAATTTACGATGCAATCGAGGATATCACCGCTGCTATGAAGGGAATGTTGGCACCCAAGTTCCGCGAGGTTGCTCTCGGAAGAATTGAAGTGCGTCAGGTATATAAAATTACCGGTGTTGGTGTTGTTGCCGGCTCCTACGTTCTCGATGGTAAGGTTGCTCGTAACGGTCAGGTAAGAATTGTACGTGACGGTATTGTTGTTGGCGATGATAAGATTGCAGGACTCCAGCGTTTCAAGGACGCTGTAAAGGAAGTTGCCGCAGGTTATGAGTGCGGTATCAGCCTTGAAAAGTTCACTGACATCAAGGAAGGCGACATCTTCGAAGCATATACTATGGAAGAGTATCGGGATTAAGTTACTGGATTTGGAGCAATTATGGCAAATTTTAACATTAAACGGCTCAATGAAGATATCAGACGAGAACTTTCGGCAGCTGTGTCGGGAGTAAAAGACCCCCGTGTTGCTGATGGTTTTGTTACCATCACGCATTGCGAACTTACAAGCGATATGTCCTACTGCAAAGTAGGCGTCGCTTGCATGGGCGGTGAAAACCGAACCGCAAAGGCTGTCGAGGGAATGAATGCGGCAAAGGGCTATTTTAAAAAGTGCATAGCCTCCGCAATCCGTATGCGTAAAATCCCCGAGCTGATATTCCAAGCGGATAATTCGCTGGAGTACAGTGCACATATCGAGGAGATTTTGGCAAAACTTCCCAAGCCCGTGAACTCCGAAGAGGAGGTCACCCAATCCGATAAGGAGGACTCTGATGAAAATTGACGTGGAGCAGGCTGCGGCTTTCCTGAAAGAACACGACAATTATCTGATACTGATGCATGCGTCGCCTGACGGCGATACCCTCGGCTGCGGCACCGCACTTTGCGGAGCATTGCAGCGTATGGGCAAGCATGCCAAGGCGGTTTGTCCCGAAAAGCACCCCGCACGCTTCGACTATTTGTTTGACGCGGTAAAACCCGAAGAATTCGAGCCGGAAACCATTGTCTGCGTTGATGTGGCGGATACAAAGCTGTTAGGCGAGATGAAGGAAATCGGTGACAAGGCTGCATTGTGCATTGACCATCACGTTTCCAATACGGATTATGCCGAGTGTACTCTTGTAAAACCCGACTATGCGGCGGCTTGCGAGTTGGTGTATGAAGTGATAAATGCACTTGGTGTTTCGTTTGATAAAAATCTTGCCAATAGCATTTATACCGGAGCAGCGACCGATACCGGTTGCTTCAAGTTCTCGAATACCACCCCGCAAACGCATATTATTGCCGCGGAAATGATTAAGTTTGGTGCGGATTTTGCTAATATCAACTATGCTATGTTTGATATGAAAACACCCGGACGCATAAAGCTCGAGCAGGAAGTGCTCAAGGAGATTAAGTACTTCGCCGATGGTCACGTGGCTATGGTTACTGTGACTTTGGCATTGCTTGACAGCATTACGGACATTGACAATGACGACATCGGTGCTCTTTCCAATATACCCAGACAAATTGCGGGTGTTGACATCGGTGTAAACGTCAAGGAGAAGAAGCCGGGAGTATTCAAGGTTTCGCTTCGCTCAAGTGAGAGGATTGACGTATCGGAAATCTGCGTTAAGTTTGGCGGTGGCGGACACAAGAGAGCGGCAGGCTGCAGTTTCAGCGACTGCACCCTTGAGCAGGTTCAGCAGACCATCGCAAAGGCTTGTGAGGACGCGTGCAGAGAAACGGGAATCGTATGAACGGCATAATTGTAGTAAACAAGCCGCAGGAATTCACGTCTTTCGATATCGTGGCTTTAGCCCGCGGTAAGATGAAAACGAAAAAAGTGGGCCACAGCGGAACGCTTGACCCAATGGCGACAGGTGTTCTTCCCGTGTTTGTGGGGGGAGCGACTAAAGCGATATCGCTCGTCCCTGACAGCGACAAGAGTTACCGTGCGGGATTCCGTCTTGGATTGACTTCCGATACGCTGGATATCTGGGGCAAATGCTCCGAGCAGCGTGAGGTGAAAATCCCGCAAAGCGAACTGGAGCAGGTTCTCGAGCGGTTTCGCGGGGAGATAGAGCAGATTCCGCCTATGTATTCGGCACTGAAAGTCGGAGGTCAGAAATTGTGCGATTTGGCACGTAAGGGAGTAGAAGTGGAGCGAAAGCCACGCAAAATCACGATTTCCCGACTGGAGCTGCTCGAGTTTGACGGACAAAACGGAGTGATAGATGTGGACTGTTCCTCGGGAACCTACATACGTTCACTCTGCGATGATATAGGGGCGGCACTTGGTACAGGTGCGGTGATGACCGGTCTTTGCAGAACAAGAGCCTGCGGATTCGACATTTCACAAGCGGTGACGGTGGAGGATTTACGCGGCGAGGGGGAAATCCCGCTCATTCCTGTGGAGAGTGTGTTCTCGCCTTATCGCACGGTAACGCTGGACGGAGTTCAGCTTCGAATGTACCTCAACGGCGTGCGTCTTGACGCCGCACGTATTTCAAGCAAACCCGCCGACTATGCGGCGGACGAGCTGCTTCGGGTGTATTCAAACGGCGAGTTCCTGGGAATAGCCAAAATCAATGTCGAGGCAGAACTAATCTCCGTCAAGCGATTTTCGGACAACTAAATAATAAATTGGTGAAGTAATTTGATTGATATAACATACGGTTTCCCGCCTAAGGAAAAAACCTCCGTTGCACTCGGCTATTTTGACGGGCTGCATCTGGGACATATCGAGGTTATCGGCGAAGCTATGGCACATGCCAGACTTAATAAGCCCGGTGCGGCGTCGGCGGTATTTACATTTAACTGCGATACTACGCTCCCGAAGTTTCAGCGGCAGGAGGATATTATCTCGTTTGAGAATAAGCGTGAGCTGCTGGAGAGAATGGGCGTGGACTACGTTTATGCTCCCGACTTTGCACAGGTATGCGGTTTATCTGCTGAGGATTTCGTCAAGGAAATCCTCGTTAAACGACTGAATGCAGATTTTGCGTGCTGCGGCGGAAATTTCCGATTTGGAAAGAACGGTTCGGGGACTCCCGAACTGCTTGTCGAACTCGCAAAAAGATACGGAATGAGCGGAGTTCATATTGTCGAGGACGTATGCATTGACGGTGAGATGATTAGTTCCACGCGAATTCGTGAGCTTTTACGCAAGGGCGATATTGAAGAAGCGAATAAACTTCTGGGATACGATATGTGGTTCAGACTTAAGGTAGTTCACGGAAATGAACTTGGCAGAACGATGTCTTTCCCGACAATCAATCAGATCATCCCACAAACAAACATTATCCCGAAACTTGGCGTGTACGAAAGCCGAGTTGATGTAAATGGGAAAAAATACGCAGGCATCACCAATATCGGGACTCGTCCGACCGTTACCAGCAGTGATGAAACGGTTATGGAAACGCATATTCTTGGATTTGACGGGGATTTGTACGACCAGAATATTTCCATCTCCCTATGCAGATTCCTCCGTCCCGAGCGGAAATTCAATAACCTGGAAGAACTGAAATCCCAGATTTCAGAGGATATTAAAAATGCAACACAGAAAGGTCGATAAAAATGGCTGAAATAAGAACACGTTTTGCACCCAGCCCTACGGGCTATATGCATATCGGCAATCTCAGAACGGCACTGTACACCTATCTTATCGCAAAGAAGAGCGGTGGCAAGTTCATTCTCCGCATTGAGGATACCGACCGCGAGCGTTATATTGAGGGTGCGACCGATGTTATCTATAAGACGCTCCGCGACTGCGGACTCAACTGGGACGAAGGCCCCGATGTCGGCGGCGAGTTCGGTCCCTACATTCAGAGCGAGCGTATGGGTATGTATAAAGAGTACGCTGAGGAGCTTGTGAAAAAGGGCAAGGCGTACTACTGCTTCTGCACCAAGGAGCGTCTTGACGAAGTAACCGCCGCACAGAAAGCGGCAGGAAGCTCCGCGATTATGTACGACAGACATTGCCGCAACCTCCCCAAGGAGGAAGTGGAGAAGAAGCTCGCCGAGGGTGTACCTTACGTTATCCGTCAAGCTATCCCCGAGAGTGGCTCAACCACTTTCCACGATGAGATTTACGGCGATATCACCGTTGAGAACTCAATTCTTGACGATCAGGTACTACTCAAGTCCGATGGAATGCCCACCTACAACTTTGCAAACGTAATTGACGACCATACAATGCAGATTACCCACGTTGTACGCGGCAATGAGTACCTCTCGTCCTCTCCCAAGTACAATCTCTTGTATGAGGCATTCGGCTGGGAGCCTCCCATGTACGTTCACGTTGAGCATATTATGAAGGACGCACAGCATAAGCTTGCTAAGCGTGACGGTGACGCTTCTTTCCAGGATTTGATGGAGAAGGGCTACCTCACCGAGGCGGTTCTCAACTACATTCTGCTTTTGGGCTGGGCACCTAAGGGCGAAAATGAGATTTTCTCGCTTGACGAGATGATACAGGCGTTCGACCTGTCGGGTATTTCCAAGTCACCCGCAATCTTTGACGGTCAGAAGCTCAAGGCAATCAACGCACATTACATTCGTGCTATGAGTCCCGAGGCTTTTGCAGAAAAGGCAGAGCCTTATATCAGAAAAGCCTGCAAGCGTGATATTGATATCAAGTTGCTTTGCGAGGGACTTCAGCCCAGATGCGAGGTGTTCACCGATATTGAGCCGCAGATTGACTTTATCGACGAACTGCCCGATTATCCGCTTGATATGTATATCAACAAGAAGAGCAAAACCACTTGCGAAACCGCTCTTGACGGCTTGCAG
>JBJESA010000298.1:0-6416 GCA_051882535.1 Oscillospiraceae bacterium | reverse complement strand
AAAAACCACAACTTTGAAAGCACTTCTTAATATCATCAAAACAGACGGCGGCTCAATCAAAATGCTCGGACTTGACCATATCAAAGACGAATACGAAATCAAGGAGCAAATTGCGGCTGTGTTTGATGAAATCCCCTTTCACGACGCATTCACCGCAAAGCAGGTGGGCGTGATGATGGGCGGACTGTACGGCGGCTGGAATCCCGCACTCTACGAAGAATATCTCGATAAATTCGCACTCCCGCAGCGAAAGAAAATCAAGCAGTTTTCCAAGGGAATGAAGATGAAGCTGCAAATCGCAGCAGCACTCTCCCACGGTGCTAAACTCCTTATAATGGACGAAGCGACCACGGGACTTGACCCCGTTGTCCGCAATGAAATACTCGATATTTTCCGCGAGTATCTCCAAGACGATGAAAACAGTATCCTTATGTCCTCACATATCACAAGCGACCTCGAAAAAATATCTGACGGTGTAACGTTTATCGAACGGGGGAAGATTCTGCTGACGGGCGGCAAGGACGAAATTCTTGAGCGGCACGGCGTAATAAAATGCTCCAAATCCGATTTTAAGGAGATACTCCCCGAGGACTACATAAGTGCACGAATCAACGATTTTGGTGCGGAGGTAATGGTTGCCGACAGGACTGCCGCAGCGAAAAAATATTCGGGTGTTTCCATCGAAAAAACAACGCTTGAAGAGATTATGCTGTTCTACGTCAACCGTCAGAAAAAGGAGTGGTCGTAATGGAAAACACCAAGAAATCCGCCCAATTTGCCAATCTTTCGGGACTGTTGTACCGCGAATGGGTTTTCATAAAAAAGCCTTTTCTCTACGCTCTGATAACCTTTGCGATAGTGACGGCACTTGCTGTGCTTGTTCTGGCAAGCACTAAAGTCGGTAACCTCGCCAAGCTCCCCGATGCAGCAATGGAAATCTCGGGGAACATTATACAGACTTTCGTCTTTCTTCTTCCGCCTTTTATGACCTCAATTTTAATATCCGCTTCGACAGAGGCGTCCGCCCTGCACGATGAGCAGGTAATGTGGAGACGCTTTCGCTGTGCCTCACCTGCAAAGCCCGCTAAATTCGCCCTTGCCAAATCTATTATGCTTATGATTTCGCTGATTGCGGCAATCGGCTTGGGATTTGCGTATATCGCAATTGTCCGTGCCGTAAACGGAGAGCGGTTGTCCGCCTCCGACGCGGGATACCTTATGACCTTCTACACGTTAATTACCGCAATGTTTGTGCTTATCCAAATTTTCACGATGTTTTTCCACTCGGTTGAAAAAGCAACTCTGGTATTGCTTCCCGTTGCGGTTGTGATAATCTTTTTCGGAATGATAAAAATCGGATTAGACAACGATATGCAGTCGGAACAATTGCAGGAGCTTTTGGGCAAATTTCAGAACCTCTGCATAGATTTTCTTCCATTCGCTCCGCTTGTACTCGCGGCAATAATCGCAATTCAGTTTGCGGCTCTGACAGTGCTTATCGGAAAGGGGGAAAAGTGATGAAAGGCTTCCTTTACAAGGACTGGGTTATGTCGAAAGTATCGCTTATAGCAATTGCAATCTTGACCGTAATATCTGCAGTAACCGAGGTTTGCTTTGAGTGCAGCAATAAAAACCCCGACGCTGTGATAGTGGGCTATGCAATAATTATAATGTCGTTCTACGCTGTCGGTCTGCTGGATACGGGATTGTTTTCCTTTGATGAAAAACGCCTATGGCAGAACTTCGCCGCTTCAACTCCGCAGTCTTTCAAAGCACAGGCTCAAAGCAAATATCTTTTGGTGCTTGCAGTAAACCTTTTCCCCTTTTTTGTATTCCTCATAGCAGACCTCATTGGTTCATTGATTGTCGGCAGATATTTTGGTTCTGTTTGTCAAATTGCCTTTACGATGTTCTCATTTCAAATTTTCATAAGTGCTGTTGAAATTCCGTTCTTCATACGATTTGGTTCAAAAAACGGTGCAAATGTAAAACTGGCGGTTATAGGCGTAATATTTCTCGCAATAGGAATTTATCTGCTTTTCGGAGATATTTCGTTCTTGTTTGAAGGCAAATTCACGGAGTTTATAATTAACTTTTTCGAGAAGGGCGGCATGGTATGGGCTATGGCACTTCTCCCCTACTTTTCATTGGCGGTATACTACCTTTCGTACAGAATATCGGCGGTACTTTATCGGAAAGGAGCGGAATGTTATGACAACTAAACCCGAAAGCACCAAAAAGCTGACGATAATACGCTTGGTAATCTACTGCGTTCTTGCCGCTCTCCCGCTGTGCGTAATTACGCCGATTGTCAATTCATTCTGTGGAGGGCTGATGTTCTCGGAGAATGCGTCCGAAAAATCGCTAATTATCGCACAGGCTTGCGGTACACTGTTTATGTTCGCTCCCGCTATCGCACATCTCCTCACAAGAATCATCACGAAAGAGGGGTTCAGGGATTTAAAACTGTTCCCGAATTTCAAAGGAAATATAAAATACTATGTGGCTTCCGTAGGCGTAAAGCTCCTCGAAAGTGCTGTTTTGATTGTTCTGGTATGGCTGATTGTTCTCGGCGGTGAAAACGTGTTTGATATAGGCGAAGGCGGCACGAATATAGCAGCTATCATCGCTCAGGTTGCAATTTCGGTAATTATGTTCTTCCCCGCATTCGGCGAGGAATGGGGCTGGCGAGGCTATATGATGCCGAAGCTTATGGAGCTTATGCCCAAACCCGCCGCTGTGATTGTGGGCGGCATTATCTGGGGACTGTGGCACGCTCCGCTTACGGTATCGGGACATAATTTCGGAACTAATTATACGGGGTTTCCGTTCGTGGGAATAGGGCTTATGTGCGTATTGTGTATCATATTTAATGCGTTCCTTACGCTCCTTACCGAACGCACAGAGTCTATCTATCCTGCCTCTTTCGCACATATGGTGAACAACAACTGCTCGCCGTTCGTTCTTTTAACTACTCTCACTTCGGAAGGCACAATGGAAAGAATATCAGCATTTTCAAATATCAAGCTGTTTGGCATTGAAATATGCGTTCTCGCAGTAACGGGAATAATCAGTTTTATTCTCCTTATCAAAAAACCCCGAAAAACTCTTGAAAATTCAAAATAGATGTGCTATAATGAAAGGACGACCTGTATTGTGGGACGTCCTTTTGTGTTTTGGTAGGAGTGATTAAAGTGAACGATACAAACGAGAGCAAGAGAATAAAAATTCCGAAAAGAATAGCGTCCGGCATTATCAACGCTCTGAAAGGCGGCGTAGTGCCGCGTGTGGGACTGGGATATATCGCAGTCGGACGAAACAGCGAGATTGACGCACTTCTCCACGATGTTTCTATTGCGGAGGAGGGCGGTGCATTCTTCCGTTTTATTATGGGACGCTATGGCAGTGGCAAGAGTTTCCTGCTGCAGACTATGCGGCAGCACGTTATGGACAGAGGCTTCGCCGCGTGTGACGCAGACCTCTCCCCCGAACGGCGGCTGATGGGCACGAACGGTCAGGGACTTGCGACTTATCGTGAACTTATGCGTTCGCTGTCGGTTAAGGCAAAACCCGACGGCGGTGCTCTTTCGCTTATTCTCGAAAAATGGATTGACGGCATACGCAGCGAAGTGCTTGCAGATGGAATGTCACGTGACAACACATTCTTTGATGTGGAAGTCGAAAAGCGGATTTATGCAAAAATCAATTCCCTGCAGGATATGGTACACGGCTTCGACTTCGCGGCGGTGATTGCCGCATACTATCACGGATTCCGTGACGGAATCGAGGAACAGCAGGCCAACGCTGTCCGCTGGCTTCGCGGCGAGTATTCCACCAAAACACAGGCACGTCAGGATTTGGGCGTTAATGTCATCATCTCGGACGACAACTGGTATGACTATATCAAGCTTATCACGGCATTTCTCGTAAGTGCGGGGTACAAGGGTATGGTGGTGATGATTGACGAACTCGTGAACATTATGAAAATCTCGAACTCTGTCACCCGCCACAACAACTACGAAAAAATTCTGATGATGTACAATGACGTTATGCAGGGCAAGGCTTCGCATATCGGCATTATTATGGGCGGTACTCCGCAGTGCATTGAGGACACCCGCCGCGGTGTATTCAGCTATGACGCACTGCGTTCACGACTGGAGAGGGGACGTTTTGCAACGGACGAAACGCACGATATGCTCGCTCCGATTATCAGGCTGAATCCCCTTACCTACGAGGAACTCACCGTTCTCACGGAAAAGCTGTCGGATATACACTCTCAGTTGTACGATTATGAGTCGAAAGTCACGCTTGAAGACCGTATTTTCTTCGTAAAAGCGGAATTTGAGCGAATAGGTGCTCAGACGAATATCACTCCTCGTGAAATGATACGCGACTATATTGAACTTCTCAACATTATGTACCAGAACCCCGACAAAACGCTCCCGCAGCTGATGGGAAGCGAGGAATTCAGCTTCTCGCAGTCTGACGGAGCCGGTGAGAGTGACAATGCGGACGGATTTGCGGACTTCGAACTGTAAGGCGGTACTATGAGCGATAACGTATTCTATCGGTTTGCACCGTTTATTCAGGACTATATCTACAAAAACAAGTGGGAAGAGCTTCGGGATATACAGGTAGCGGCGGCTAATGTTATCTTTAATTCGGAGGATAATCTGCTGCTCACCTCGGGAACGGCAAGCGGCAAAACCGAAGCTGCGTTCCTACCCGTGCTTACGCAGCTGTGGGAGAACCCCTCGGGGAGTGTGGGGGTGCTGTACGTTTCCCCGCTTAAGGCACTGATTAACGACCAATTCGAGCGACTGACGGGGCTTCTCGAAGAAGCGGATATTCCCGTAACCAAGTGGCACGGGGACGCTTCTCCCACAGCGAAGAAGAAACTCGTCAAGAACCCACGCGGCATAATGCAGACCACCCCCGAAAGTCTGGAGAGCCTGCTTATCCGCAACAGTTCCAATGCATATCGGCTTTTTTCGGATTTGCGGTTTATCATAATTGACGAAGTACACTACTTCATGGATAACGACCGAGGCTTGCAGCTGCTGTCGGTGCTGGAGCGATTGCAGCGGATAATCGGCTTTATTCCGCGGAGAATCGGACTTTCCGCAACGCTGGGCGAGGACTCAAAACACGCACCCGAGCTGTGGCTCTCTATGGGCACAAATTCCGCTTGTATCACTCCCAAGGTGCAGGAAACGGGACGGAAAATCCGCATTTCGGTAAAATACTTCCCCATTGCGGAAAAAAATCCACAAACCAACAGCAAAGTGCTTTTAGAAAATTATTACCAATACCTGTTTGATAGCACATACAACAAGCGGTGTATTCTTTTTTCCAACTCCAAGGGCGAAGTGGAGGAAAACATCGCACATCTGAAGCGTATTGCCGCCAAAAATCACCTTGTTGACACCTACCTCGTACACCATGCGAATATCTCGTCCGCACTGCGTGAGTATGCCGAAACGCAAATGAAAGAGGGCGAACACCCCGTCTGCACAGGAGCAACGGTAACTCTGGAACTCGGAATCGACCTCGGAAGTCTGGAGCGGATTGTACAGACAGGCTGTCCGCTGACGGTATCGGGGCTTGTTCAGCGGCTGGGGCGTACCGGTCGCCGCCGCAACTCGGTGGGCGAAATGCGGTTCGCATTCCGTTGGGATACCAGTATTCCCCCCGCCGAGTTCTACAAGGAAATCAACTGGGATTTCGTGATGTGTACCGCAATGATTCTGCTCTACACCCGTGAAAAATGGGTAGAACCTATGTATCTGCCCAAACTGCCGTACAGTCTGCTGTTCCATCAAACCATGTCGATAATGGCGGCAAGCGGTGCGGTTCAGCCGAAAGAACTTGCACGTCAGGTGCTGACGCTGTCGGTGTTCTCAAACGTGACAAAAGAGGACTATCTCACGCTGCTGCGGCATCTGCTGGAAAACGGCTGCCTTGAACGTGGCGAGGACGGAGCTTTGCTTATCGGCGAGAAAGGCGAGGGTATCGTGAATAATTACGAATTCCTTGCAGTGTTCTCTGTGCCGATGGAGTATACCGTGCGTCATTCGGGGCACGGCGGCGACAACACGTCTGCCGAAATAATCGGCACAGTGCAAAACCCCTTTCCCCCAAAGGCACAATTCGCACTTGCGGGACAAGCGTGGGAAGTTGTCGAACTCGACAAACAGGAACTAAACATCTACGTTAAGAAAATCGATGGCATTTCCGCGAATATGTGGATGGACACAGGAAACGAATACGTCCACACCAAGGTAATGAAGAAAATCCTTGAAGTGCTGAACAGCCACGAACAGTACCCGTTCCTCGATGAAACCGCTGGGAACCATCTGGACGAAATTCGCGGGAAGTGGACAAACGCCCTCGCGTGTCGTTGCAGTGGCGGGCAT
>JBJESA010000297.1:0-6493 GCA_051882535.1 Oscillospiraceae bacterium | reverse complement strand
CCGCAATAAATCCGAGAATTGCCGAAGTAAGTGTGCAGAATATCGCACTGTATGCGTCAAGACCTGTTGTCTGATTGATTATACTTGAAAACATATTTCCTACCGTCCTTGATGTCAATTTAATACGCCTGCATTCGACAGGCAGAATGCGTCCGAAACCTTCTTAAGTTCGCTTTGATAGATTGTGCCGTATTTTGAGAATGACCCGTGGTATATCTTGTTCTTTGAGAGGATATTCACAAGCCACATAGGGATTGAACCCGCAGATTTCACTTCCATAATTCTGTATGGGGCTGCCGAGAGCAGCTCGCCGTAATCTCCCGAACGAAGATCCAAGTCGTCCGTACGATAGCGGACGCTGCTGTCGAATGTCACACGGAATTCCTTGTCGTCATTCCCGAAAAAAGCGGCTCTGTCGTAACAGATTACTATCCGAGGAACAAGGTTCATATGATTTTTCAGATAGTCTATTTCCTCAAAAACCTGCCCTTTCTTTTCGGGGAGAATTCCCAATGCCGCGTAGTCAAACAACTCCTTGTAGGACATCTCCAGTCTTCGCTTGTAGGTGATTCCGCGGTACTTCTTCTTTATCTCAAGAAATGCTTTGTCGTTATCCGCTGCTGCCTTTCCATAAGCTCGAAGCCTCATTTTCTGCTTGAACTTAGGCTTGCCAAGGGAATGTCTTATTAGGTCGTCATTGTCATTGTCGAAGTAAATATTCATAATCGTGTGAAGCCCGAATTCGTCCTCCGTCATATACGGTGCTATTCCCTCGGAGATTATCTTAAACTGTTCTTCCGTGAGTAAGAACTTCATCTCCCGCCGCTTGAATGTATTGGCATAAGCCATTATGTCATCTCCTTGCATCAAAGGCATTTCAACGCGTTCGTTTTGCTTTGATGAGTATATTATAAAAGATATTTGTGACAATTTTATGATAAAAGCAAAAATATTTTTTGTAAATTTGCAGTAAAGTTTTTTTCACATTGCCACACAAAAACATCAGCACATGGGTACTCCCTGTGCCGATGAATTATTAGTTATAATTTAATCACGAATTGCCCGAAAGCATTTCTTCCGCTGCCGCAATAGAGCCGTCTCCCGTGCCGCTTCCATCAATAATGCGTGCAAGCTCTGATACTCTGCCTTGATGGTCAAGTTCGGTAATGTGGGTATAGGTACGTCCGTCCTCCGTCTGCTTTTCGATAAGCAGATGAGTATCCGCCTTGGACGCAATTTGTGCCAGATGTGTAATGCACAGCACCTGACGGCGACGTGCTGTTTCGTAGAGTTTCACTCCCACCTTCTGTGCAGCACGTCCGCTGATACCTGCATCAACCTCGTCAAAAATCAGGGTAGGGATATTGTCGTTTTCTGCAAGAACGCTCTTTATCGCCAGCATAATACGAGATAATTCTCCGCCGCTCGCAATTTTGTTGAGCGGACGAAGTTCCTCTCCGGCATTAGCCGAAATAAGCAGCTCGATACTGTCCTTTCCGTTGATGGTAATCTTATCGGGGTTCACTGCGAAGACTATTCGCACGTTCGGCATATCAAGGAATTTCAGCTGTTCACAGATTTCATTTGACAGCCGCTCTGCAGCCGCCTTACGCAGTTCAGTGATTTCCTCCGCGAGCGACTTCAGCCGCTCACCGAGTTCGTGTTTCTTCTCCGTTAGTTCCTCAATCTGAGAATCTGCACCCGACAATTGTGCAAGCTCCTCTTTGCACTGCTCAAGATAATCCACAAGTTCGTCGCTGTCCATATTATACTTGCGTTTGGCGTGCTTTAATTGCGAAACCAGTTCGGAGAGTTCCGCCTCCCGATTTTCATCATCATCGCCCACGAGATTTGAAATTTCAGAAGCAAGCTCGTCCGCTTCTATGATAATCACGCTTATCTGCTCCGCAAGTGCCGCAGCCTTTGGCTCCACGTCTGCTATCTTCATAAGCATACCGGACGCACTCTGAAGCAAATCCAAAGCGGCAGGCTCGTTTTCCGAGTTAAAGCAGGAATACGCCCCCCACACCGCCTTACGAATTTTCGCACTGTTCTGTACTTGGAGAAGTTCCTGCTCGAGGGCGTCCCCACTGCCCTTTTCAAGACCAAGTTTGGAAAGTTCCTCAATTACGGATTCAAGATGTTCAATCTTTAATTCGCGATTATTTTCGTCCTCCATCAGCGTTTTCAGCTGCTTGGAAACTGCCGCAAATTCCTTAAAAGCCGCACGATACGGCTCGTGCTTTTCAGTGATATTTCCGTATTTGTCGAGAATATCACGCTGATTGTCATTTGAAACAAGAATTCTGTTTTCATGCTGACCGTGGACATCAACCAGCAGCGTTCCGATGCCTTTAAGCATAGCAGCGGTAGCCGTTCTGCCGTTTATCCGTGCAGAACTCTTTCCGTCCGCGAAAATTTCACGAGAGAGAAGTAACTCCCCCTCCGTTTCCACGCCCAATTCCTTGAGCAAGTCCAGCACCTCGTCCGAAAGGTCATCAAACAACGCGGTAACAACCGCCTTCTGAGCACCTGTGCGAACTATATCCTTGGCAGTACGCTGTCCGAGAATTGCGTTTATCCCGCCAATCAGTATACTTTTTCCCGCACCCGTTTCACCCGTAAAGACGTTGAAGCACTCGCCAAAATGCACGTCCGCCTTTTCGATAACCGCGAGATTTTCAATTGACAATTCCCGTAACATCTGAATCCCTTCCTTAACGACGTTAATCCTCGGTCATAAGTTTCCTGAACTGCGACAACAGCGAAATCGCGAAGTTCTCCGTTTTAGTAACGACAAACACCGTATCGTCACCTGCGATTGTGCCAACCACCGACTTAAAATTCTGCTCGTCGACAACCTTGCAAGCCGCATTTGCCAATCCTGAATGACACTTTAGCACAACGATATTCTGTGCATAGTCCATCGAAACAACTGATTGTGCGAACAGTCTGTTGTAGGCAAGCGGTTTCTCCTCCTCAAAGAAGTAGCAGTTTACCCCGCTGTCAGACATTCTCTTGACCAACTGCAGCTCGCGGATATCACGCGAGAGGGTAGCTTGTCCGACCGAAACATTCTGCCGCAACAGTAGTTCCTGCAGGTCGTTCTGAGTTTCCACTTCATTATGTGAGATTATTTTGAGAATCAGGCTTTGCCGCTGTTTCTTGTTCATTGCTTTCTCCCTTACTTGAGCGGTGTCATCAGCTTTCCGAGAACTGCACCAAAGAACCCGCTTTCCAGCTCGATTATTTTCAGCTTCTTTTTCGCACGTGTCATTTTAAGAATATCGCCATCAAGTAACGGGATACCATGTCCGCCGTCCACACTGAACGAAGCCTTACTGTCCTGATAATGTGCCACGTGTACTGAAATAATCTGGTCTGCAGAAAATATCATCGGACGATTAAACAGCGAATGCGGACAAAGCGAAGTGAACTCAATGCAGTCCATATCCGGTGACAGAATAGGTCCTCCCGCCGATAACGAATACGCTGTCGAACCTGTCGGTGTGCTGAAAATCTCACCGTCCGCACGCTGCTTCGACACCAATGTATCCCCGCAGTAAACCGAGTATTCCGGTAGTTTGGAAACGCTGCTTCGCGAAACTATGATGTCGTTAATACAAGTTGCCGTATAGATTTTCTTTCCGCTGCGGTACAGTTTGCAATCCATCATCATACGATTGCTTGTGATGAAGTCACTAAGTAAAATCTCGGGAATCCGCTTGATGTCTTTCGGCTCCACAGCCGCCATAAATCCCAAACGTCCCATATTTACACCCAGCAGCGGCAAATCGTATTCCGCGGCAAGCTTACCCCATTTCAGAATAGTACCATCGCCGCCAACAGTAACAATAGAGCTGCAAATTCCGGGAGTAGGTACCACCTTTGCACCTATCATCTTCGCATAGTCCGCATATTCTTCCGTTACAAATGTAGGAAATCCATTTATTCTAAGCAGTGTGCAGATATCCGCACAGAGTTGGGTAGCACCCTCCTTGGCAAAATTACAGCCTATCAAAACGCTCATGATTTAGTTCCCTTCTTGTCAAGTCCTAATAGATATTCCGTATTCCCGCTGCCGCCAAGTATGGGCGACTGCGTTATTCCAATCACATTAAATCCGCATTGTTCTGCGAATTTTCGAATATTCTCCACACATTCCAGCCTCACCTTTTCACTGCGGACAATCCCGTTTTTAGAGAGATTTTCCCTTCCTGCCTCAAACTGCGGCTTAATAAGTGCAGCTGCCTTTCCTCCGTCTTTCAGCAGCCTGTAAATATGCGGAAGAATCAATCTCAGCGATATAAATGACACGTCCGTGCCGATAAAATCCGCTCCCTCAATCCCGTACTCCGAAACCGAGAAATCACGAATATCCGTCTGCTCCAACGAAACCACACGACTATCGTTTCTCAAGCCTGCGTCCAGTTGGTCACGCCCCACGTCCACAGCAAACACCTTCGCCGCACCGTTCTGAAGCATACAGTCGGTAAATCCACCCGTAGAAGCACCAATATCAATGCAAACCGCACCACGCACATCAAAACCGAATTGCTCCAATGCCTTTTCGAGTTTCAAACCTCCGCGTCCCACGTATTTCGGGCGACTCTCGTCCAATATCAAAACCTCGTCCGAGTCGGAAATATTCATCGAAGCCTTAGCCGCCATCTTTCCGTTGACTAATACTCCGCCCTCGCTTATTATGCTCTGTGCGGCTGAGCGGCTTCTGCAAAGACCGTGTTCCGCTAAATACAAATCCAATCTCATATTCCTAAAATCAGCGGTCAAGAAGTTTTTTAGTCATTCCCTCCGCGTCCAAACCATACATCTCCATCTGTTCGCTGACCGTGGCAGTTCCCACAAACTCATTGCGTACTCCCACGCTTTCTGCATTTCCGCAATAGCCGCGTGAACAAAGCTCTGCCATCATACCCTCGGCAACACCGCCCGCAAGACTTCCTTCCTCAAAGAAAACAACGCGGTCGTATTGCATTGCTATATCATAAACCCGCTCAGGGAGAGGATTTATCGTCACCAGCCGCAGAATATCGGCACCAGATTTTGCCGCTGCTTTCATAAGATTAGCGGAAATTCGCCCATAAGTGATTCCAAGCACCGACGAATTCTTTCCCGAATAGTAGAAATCACGCACCGGCTGTAAAACCTCGTCGCTTCGTGCTTGTGCGTCTGCATATTCGCCACCTCTCGGGTAGCGTACACACGCTATTCCGTCTGTGTCGTAAATTGCGATTCCAATGCACTTTCTTAATTCATCGTATGTTGCCGGAGAATAGATTACCGTATTCGGAATAATACGCAGCATCGGGACGTCAAATATTCCCTGATGCGTTTCACCGTCAGCACCCACAAATCCTGCTCTGTCAATACACAGCGTGATATGTGTTTTCTCAATTGCACAGTCATGAAGAATCTGGTCGAATCCACGCTGCAAAAATGTCGAATACACCGCAAATACGGGGAGCATTCCCTGCGTAGCAAGTCCCGCACAGAATGTCACGGAATGCTGCTCAGCAATTCCCGTATCGAAAAATCTCCGACCGCAGGAATTTTTAAAATGGTGAAGTCCCACTGCGTATTTCATTGCGGCAGTCACCGCACAAATTCTGCTGTCCGACTTTCCCAATCTCTCCAATTCCAATCCAAAAGTTTCCGAAAAGGATTGCGGCTCAGACTGCGGCTCAATCTTCTCATAATTTACAATCGAGCCATTCTCACCTACGCCGTGATACTCACCGGGGTTTTCTTCGGCGGGCTTGTAGCCTTTGCCCTTTTGTGTGAAAACGTGGACAACACACGGTCGTTTCATCAGTTTCGCAACCGACAGTGCCTCAATCAAGTCTTCAAGATTGTGACCGTTTACAGGACCGATATAGGAAAATCCCATATTCTCAAAGAGGTTGCTGCTGTCATACAATGCCTCTTTAATAAGCGACTTTGCAGCTCCGATTGCCCGCTCCAGCTTTTTGCCTACAAGCGGCACTGACGAAAGCAGCGTCTTGACTGTTTCCTTTGCACAGTAGTATTTTCTCGTAGAACGAATGTTCGCCAAATACCGTGCCAACGCACCCGTGCTCTTGCTTATCGACATTGCATTGTCGTTGAGAACAAGGGTGAGGTTAGACGCGAATTTTCCGGCATTGTTAAGTGCCTCGTAAGCCATTCCGCCCGTGAACGCACCATCTCCGATAACCGCAGCAACCGCACCGTCTTCGCCTTTAAGCCGCATAGCAGCAGATATTCCATAAGCAGCCGAAATCGAAGTACTGCTGTGTCCTGCAATAAACGCGTCTGCGGGCGACTCCGACCGTCTTGGAAATCCTGATATTCCGCCCTTCCGCCGCAATGTGTCAAATCTCGAATATCTGCCTGTCAGCAGCTTGTGGGCATACGCCTGATGACCAACGTCCCATACGAGCTTGTCGCCATCATTTACATCGTACACATAGTGGAGGGCCACTGCCAATTCCAC
>JBJESA010000296.1:0-6593 GCA_051882535.1 Oscillospiraceae bacterium | reverse complement strand
CCTTTGTCGCATTCGAAGGTGCGGGCTGTGCGGGGACTTCGCCTGTGCTATTAGTGGGAGTCCATTTTGGGGAATCGTTATCGTCTGCAACTGCAACCACGGGAGTTTCCGCAGAATTAGCGGCGTTCTGCTGTTGACGCCAATTTTGGGTTTCCACCTTTGTCGCATTCGAAGGCTCGGGCTGTGCGGGAACTTCGCCTGTGCTATTAGTGGGAGTCCATTTCGGGGAATCGTTATCGTCTGCAACTGCAACTTTGGGAGTTACGGCAACCGCAACGGGGGTTACCGAAGAGTTCTGTTGCTGACGCCAATTTGTGGTTTCCACCTTTGTCGCATTCGAAGGCTCGGGCTGTGCGGGGACTTCGCCTGTGCTGTTAGTGGGAGTCCATTTTGGGGAATCGTCATCGTCTGCAACCGCAACTTCGGGAGTTACGGCAACCGCAACGGGGGGGACCGAAGAGTTAACGGCGTTCTGCTGTTGCTGATGCCAATTTGTCGTTTCCGTCTTTGTAGCTTCATAAAAAAATGAATGAGGGGGAGTTAAGACATCCGCAACTTGGGGTACCGAAGAGTTCTGTTGCTGACGCCAATTTGTGGTTTCCACCTTTGTCGCATTCGAAGGTGCGGGCTGTGCGGGGACTTCGACTGTGCTGTTAGTGGGAGTCCATTTCGGGGAATCGTCCTCGTCAACCAGAATTGCGGGAGTAACACCCCCATGTTCAGGCATAGGTGCCAAATCTTTTTTTGCAGTGTAAATATAATTTTCAGTATTTATCTCATTCATAACAATACCATCCTCATCAACTTACGTTATAGTTATTCAAGCACTAACGGCTTTCTAACTCTTGTATTAAATATGCCCTTTGCCGAACAGATACAAGCAGTGATATTGTCATCACTGCCATTTGCTCTGGCCTTATCAACCAACTCATTTACCATATCGGAAACAGAGATGTCTTTAGAAAGAATCGTCTTCATTTCGGTATCTGAAACCCATTCCCAAAGGCCATCGGTACACAACACGTATTTCTCGCCGGACATTATCGGCGAATTTGAAATGTAGATTTCTGGGGGAAGGCTCTCTACTCCAAGACATCTGGTAATGGTATTCCTCTGATACTTCTCCATCGCTTCCTGCTCGGAAATATTCCCATAGTCAATCATCTCACGTACCACAGAATGGTCGACAGTCATTCTTGCAAGAGCGTTGCCATCAAATCTGTAAACACGACTATCTCCCGAATGAAAAATGTTTATAGACTTCTCTCCAAAAACACATCCGACAATCGTTGTACACATTTGCGAATACTGTGGTAATATGTCCTTCTTGTCCATTACAGCCTTACTACACTTCTCAAGCACATTTTGGAGATAATCACTGTTCAACAGCTCAGTAGCAGTTGATTGTGCAAACGTCAAAAGTGCCGTTTCAGCAGCGATATTTCCGCCTGCATATCCCCCACAGCCATCGCATACAACAGCGTAAGAGGGGAATTCCTGTTCGCATGAATATGCCGCATTGTCAATGATATATCCGCCGATAAGGCATCTATCATCATTTGTTTCTTTTATTCCAATTTCAACTCTTGCCGAAAAATCCATTGTCACTTGCAATCACCTCGAAATTCAAACCTTCATCAGTGGAAAAACAACGAAGTTTTGAAGGATTATCCGGAATACTGCATATATATTCCGCAAAAGGATTGAGAAACTCTCTTTCCAGCATATTGCCTACGCCGCGTCCACCGTTAGCACGTTCAAGAATAGCTTCATTATGCAAAAACTCCAACGCGTCATCTATGACGATTTCAATGTCCTTATCAGCCTTGATTTTTTTGCATATTACATCTAATTTGTAATCGCAGATTTTCACTGCGTCTTTCTTACTGATAAACTGGAAAACAACGATATTATTTGTTCCAAGACGATTGAGCAACTCCGGTCTGCCGTTATCCGTAAAGTATGACTTTACACCCTCGGTCAACAACTCGGTAACGTGTGCTCTGAACTCCGGAGTATCCTCAACCATTGGGTTCTCAATCGTTACCGTGGGAACACGATGACAACTGCCGTCCGGATTTGATACCTCTGTCGTAAGTCCGATATTACTCGTAAAGATGATGATGGATTCGCCGAAATAAACCGTGTTTCCCTGGTTATCGGTCATTCGTCCATCTTCTAATATCTGGAGAAATTTATCAAGAATCGTCGGTGACGCTTTCTCAATTTCATCAAACAAAATTACACTAAATGGCCTGTTTTTGACCGCATTGGTAAGCTGTCCTCCACCCTCGTATCCAACATATCCGGGAGGTGCACCAAAGAGCTTCTGATCGCTTTCCGCAACACGATACTCGCTCATATCAAAGCGAATACAAGCGTTCTCATCTCCGAAAATAGACTCTGCAAGTGCTTTCGCAGTTTCGGTTTTACCTACACCCGTGGGACCTGCAAAAAAGAGTATTCCCTTTGGCTTGCGAGAAGTGCCGGAGTGCTGCAAACCGGAAAAGCCCTTAACAGCACGCATTATTACCGATTTTACCTTCTTGAGAGCATCGTCCTGACCTTTTACTCTCTTTTCCAGATTTGCAGTAATATGTACAAGTATATCATTTTCGAGGTTTTCCCAAGGGCTTTCAATGATACCGTATTTGTACAAACGGAAAGCAAGATTGATATTATTCGGCTCGATGCCCTTCTTATATGCAAGCTGCAAAATCTGCTTTAGCTCGTGCAGCTTCATTCCCTCGGTTTCCGCAATAAATTGTTTGCCCGGCTCAGAGTTATCGCAGCTAAGTTCCTTAAATAATTCCAATTTACCAAGCAGGTTGGAAATATAAAGACGACGGGTATTTCTATCGGGTGCACAAATTGATACGGTTCTGATGTTCGGGTTGTTAAGATACAGCCAAGTGGGAATATCATTGTACTTGTCAACAATCATTATCATTGTATTACAGAAAAATTGTGATGCTTGAACCGTTGTTGTCGCAGCCATCAAATTCAAGAACATGGTGTTAGACTCAACCGCACGCGGATTACAATCCTCAAGTCTGGACGAAAAATTTAACACAAAGACAGCATTCTTTTTTTCAGGTATTCCTCTTCCATCGGACATTGCCCGCTTAACAATCTCACTCATCCAGACAAATTTTTGATTCTCTGCTCGTTCAGAGGAATCTTTTTTCCCTGACGGCATAAAACATACTGTACAATCATGATCAATATATGACTCACAATATGTGTATCCCTCAAGCAGCGACTTCAGACATCGCTTTTGGTCTTCAATATCATCTTCATAAGTATAAAATCCGTTCACAGGGCTAAAGAAGAATATTGCTGTTTTTTCGACATCCACCAAACTGGAGATAGCTTCATCAAGTTTATCGATGCTTTGATATTTGATAACACCGTCTTCGCAGGAAAAAATCGGATATTCATCATAGATATTGCCTTCAAGGACTATTCCGCTTTTAATTCCTAAAAAAGACTTCATTTCTCGTTGCCACTTAGGAATATCATTCTCATTCATAGCTTATCTCCTTATTCAGTATGCCGGTTACTATGGTTTTTCCATCATGTGAAAAAGGTTCGATTATTCGTCCATTTGAGCAATAGCTCTCATATTTCATTTGCAAGGACTCATCGAAATAATGTATTCTTTGATTGGTTGAGCCTCTGAGTATGCAATTCGGAAAATTCAACTCATCGACATACCGTCCATCAATCAGCACATCAATCAGGGAAAGACAATCCTGCACTGTTTTTCCCAGATTTCTTAATTCGCCGAGTTCATATCCGGTATAGACGAGAATATCCGAAAAAATAGCTCTGACATTGTTTAACAGCTTGTATAACGCAGTCGGCTGCTCAAATGGGTCGCCGCCCGAAATGGTAAGTTCCCCATTGCCGCGAGAGGTCGCAATCAATATCTTCGCCAATTTACTTTCTTCAATCTCCATTCCTGAAAACGGCTGCATCTCCGGCGTCATACAATTCTTGCATTTCTTTGAACACCCCTGCGTCCACAAGCAGACACGCTCTCCCGGTCCCAATGAATGTACAGGATACAAAATTCTTGAAATTATCATTCGATAGTTACCCTGAATTCCGCAGAATCAGCATCATGCCCTAACTTCAGAAGGTCGCCATTGTGAAGCACACACTGACCATTGTATCCGATATCTCCATTGTTTACAAAAGTTCCGTTTGACGAATGATTATCAATCACCCACCACGAATCATTATCGAAACGCAAAATGCAATGATTGTTTCCTACTCTTAAATCATTTGCCAGATATTCCGCACCATTTGCAGAACGTCCCAAAACGTACGAACAATCGGGTTTTGCATCAAAGGCTATTTCATATTTGCCATATCTCACCGCAGAGAGGACGACACGATGCACGACTGTTTTCTCGGGGGCTTTCTGTGATTTCGGTATACTTTTCTCGTCTAATAAATCGCGGAAAATTTCGTCGATTCTTTCTTTTGATACACCTCTTTCAGCCGCCTTTTCGAACAGTTGTGAAAAGGTTACTGCCCAGTTTTCGGTTTCTTCTTTATATTCTTCCGGACTAAGGGAAGATTCCGAACTCTTCTGTTTTTCAGCAGAATCCCGAGACGGAATTATTATCTTGGATTCAGCCGCAGATTTCGGTTTTTTATCTGAATCGGTGTTTGCTTCTACTTCAGTATAAAGGATAGGGTCTTTAGATATTGACTTACTGTTGCAGTTAAGGCATATTGTTGCCCGATTAGCCTTATCATCGGTAAATATAATGGAACCGCAATTTTTACACTTCTGATAGTAGAATACAAGATTTCTGTTTATCCTGCCAACCACTCCACTGTCAAGCTCATCAGGCTCAACCGGATATGCAAATTCTTGCGAGATATCAGAGCCACACTCGCATTTGTTTACTGAGACATCACTGAATTTTCCACATTTAGGGCACTTTCTACATGCAATTTTACTCATAAAAAATTTCCTCACTGTCTTTTACTCATAGTGTGATTACCGTTAATTTCTTGCTTACGTCTGTTATATCCGTAATCATCGCTATCCTGATGCTCTTTGCTCCACATATTGTCGCTGGAGATTATCCAATTGTCGACGCTGACAACTTCATCAGCCGCAGAAACCTCATCGTAGTCGTAGAAGATAAACCAATTTTCTCTCAAACGGTCGCAAAGCAGCTTAATCTGCTCACAATGAATATGTTGCTGCGACTTAACGTTTTCCTCATTATCGGTCAACGCAATCGACTGCATAGAAACCTTGCCATCTTTATGGACAACAACCTGCAAACCGCATTCATCGCCCAAAGAATAAATCTGAGTGTAATCCTCTTCATTCCACTTGTAGCAAGGAAGTTCAATACCATCAATCTCTGCATGCTTGGGAGTGGAATTAATCATATCAACAATTTGCTTACGCTTATACACACTGTATCCAAGTGCTTCGAGTTCCTTGTCCCAAGCAAAGCTCATATAAGCTTCAGCACCGAGCATATTGTAGAGTACCGCACACTTGTCGGCTCTTTCAGAACGCTTTTTAAGGTAATTGAGAGCGTCTTCAATGTCTTTGAGAGTCTGATATGCCTTTATGGACTTTATTGGCTCGCCGAAAGCTCTTGCTGCTTCAGCATAAATCTTATAAAGCTGAATACGCTTTTCCAATTCTCTTTCGACATTGGGAGCGAGCATATTATACCGCTCCATAATATCGTTCAAACGCTTAACTCCACGTTTAAGCTCGTCATTTGAAACAGATGGTCTATAAAGTCTTTCGATGTCATCATCAATGCCGTTAAAGCAACTATGAAACCATTCAGAATCAGATTCAGACAGTCCATATTTCCCGGAAATTTCAGTGATATATTTCATCGCCATGATAATTTCCTCTGTAACCTTATTAAGTGACTCGTTAAGTTTTGATCTCTCCAAAACGAGCGGATCGGCACTGCAAACATCTTTACCGATAGTTTCTGATATAGATGCAGCTTCAAACGCCACGCTCAGATCTTCCATCAAATCAACAAGTGATTGTCCACTATATAATCCCTTTGGCTCAAAAGACTTTTCCGAAAGTTTTTTCTCTTTTTGAATAAGTCGGTTAAGTTTAACATACGCAGCATTTGTTTGATGATTAAGCTGCTCCGGATCATTGGCAGTGCAGGAAGCAATTATATCCTTAATTTCAAGTATGATACTGCTTGCATCATACGGCGGAACGGTAGGATTATTTCCAATATCCGTGATTATCTGATTGCAGAGGTCTATCATATCTTTATGAGCAGAAATAGCAGCCACGCGTTTACGCTCGTTTTCCATCCTCAGATTATTCATATCGTTTTGAACATATTTGACCGCAGACGCTGTAAGGTCAAAAGCGAATTTGCCGGTTTTCCAGGCAAGCCAGCCAACACCAAAAACAGCCGCAACGGCAACCACCGATGCTGCAGCAACTCCGACTGCCAAAGCTCCCAAATCTCCCCCTAAATCGCCGCCACCTGTTTGCGATACAGCCGGTGCAATTGCACCTCCACCCACAGTATAACTACTCATAATACCGCCCTCCAAACTCATTC
>JBJESA010000295.1:0-1553 GCA_051882535.1 Oscillospiraceae bacterium | reverse complement strand
AGTATTTCTGTAAGTATGATGATTGCAACGTCCGCAAGGGACTTTGTTTCGGTGTAATCGGCATTAATTTCGTAGCCGCCGTTTTCAAGTTGGCTTCTCAGTTCTTTTATTCCGGCGAGTCCCTTTTCCGCTTCTTCAAAGTTGGGGTGAACAAAGTACGCTTTCTGCATTATGTCGCGGATTTCGTCTTGAATAGCAGTTTTCTCGGTGAGTGGCTTTCCCGCGGGGGACTTCATTTCGTATTCCACCTCGGTACGGCTTTCGGATATCGTCTTTTTGTTGATATCTTCCGCAATCAACCGCGAGAACACGAGTGCTTCGAGCAGGGAATTGGATGCAAGGCGATTCTTGCCGTGAACGCCCGTATGCGAACATTCTCCCGCCGCATACAGTCCCTCAACGCAGGTTGCACCCTTGCCGTCAACATCAATTCCACCCATAAGATAGTGCTGGCACGGGTAAATCGGGATAGGCTCCTTGGTCATATCGTAGCCTTTTTCGAGAACCTTGTTGTAAATCATCGGAAAGTGGTTCTTGATGAAGTCGGCGGGCTTGTGGGAAATATCCAGCCAGAACTTGTCCGAGCCGGTTTTCTTCTGTTCCTCCATAATGCACTTAGAAACTACGTCACGGGGAGCGAGTTCCTTGCGTTCCGGCTCGTAGCCCGGCATAAAACGCTCCTTATTGCAGTTGAGAAGATACGCACCTTCGCCGCGTACCGCTTCGGAAATGAGAAAACATTCGTGATTCTCACGGTCGGCGAATGCGGTCGGGTGGAACTGCACATAACTAAGATGTGCGATTTTCGCACCAAGTCCCGAGGCAAGGGAGATACCGTCGCCTGTTGCAATCTCGGAGTTGGTGGTATAGTTGTATACACGACCGATTCCGCCTGTCGCCATAATCACATACGGAGCACAGTAGTACTCATGCGAGCCGTCATTTGTGTAAATATCAGCAAAGAACAGCCCGTCCTTATGTTCAAGACGGCAAAGCACGGAGTTGTTGATAACCGAAACGTTCTGAAGCTTCTGAACCTGCTCAATCAGTGCGGTTTCGATTTCGTAGCCGGTGGTGTCCTTATGGTGGGCTATTCTGCGGCGGGAGTGCCCGCCCTCGAGCGTGAGTGCGAGAGAACCGTCCTCGTTTTTGTCGAAGTCAACGCCGTACTTTTCGACCAGCCCCTCGACATCGCGGGGACCTTGCTGAACAAGTATCTTTACGTTATCTAGATTATTTGCGTACTGACCTGCAATAAGGGTGTCCTTGATGTGCAGTTCAAAATCATCATTCTTGTTGTCCATAACCGCCGCAACTCCTCCTTGAGCGAGTGCAGAGTTACACAGCGACAACTCTTTCTTTGAAAGCATAAGGATTTTCAAGCTGCTGTCGAGGTTAAGTGCAGCATAAATGCCTGAAATGCCTGTGCCAACAATTAAAACATCAATCCTTTTGAATTTCATAATGATACTTCCTTTATCTATAATCCGACAAGCGGATTTCTATTTCACTTGACAATCATAGTGTTTTCTGTTATAATGAATAACAGATTC
>JBJESA010000294.1:0-1555 GCA_051882535.1 Oscillospiraceae bacterium | reverse complement strand
AGGTTTCTTCTCAACTCAATCGGGATAACGATTCTTCCGAGTTCATCGACTTTACGTACAATTCCGGTAGACTTTACCATAACAAATTCCTCCTTAATTTTTACGAGCTTGTCAGCTCTTGTCCTATCTTGGTTAAATTATAACATATTAGGATAATTTTGTCAATTATTTTATACAAAAGTTTTTATTTTCGTTACTTCGTCCAAAAATATGCGTGGCAAATATTACCATTTATATATATTTACCATAGAAAATACTGTAAATGCTGTAAAATGTAGGAGAGGATATATGAAGGTTATTCTGTTAGTGATACCCGCACTATCGTTTGTGTATGCACTTTTCAATGGGACAATGCCGCAGGTGTCTGGTTCAATTCTGGAGAAGTCGGGAGAGGCGGTGGAGCTGGTAATCTCGCTTTGCGGGATAATGTGCTTCTGGTGCGGTTTGATGAAGGTTGCAGAGCGGGCGGGACTTACCGAAAAACTTGCGTCATTGCTCTCGCCGATTGCGGGTGTTCTGTTCAAGGGAATCCGAAAGGGTGGCAGGGCAATGGGATTTATCACTTTGAACCTTGCTGCGAATATCCTCGGGCTTGGCAATGCTACCACCCCGCTCGGAATTGCGGCGATGAAGGCAATCGCAGAGGAATCTCCCTCTGCAAATCCTGCCGAGGCATCTGATGATATGATAATGCTTGCTGTCCTCAACACGGCCAGCCTTCAGATATTGCCCGCGACAGCAGCCGCACTCCGTTCGGCAAATGGTTCGGCAAAGCCGTTGGATATTCTTCCGTGCGTGTGGATTGTGTCGGCGTATTCGGTGGTGGTGGCGGTGGTTTCTGCAAAAGTGATGGGAAAATTCTCCCGTAAGAAGCCGATTAATGGGAGAAAGCTATGACGGAGTGGATTGTCCCGCTGATAGTGACAGTACTGCTGATTTATGCGGCGGTAAAGCGAGTGGACGTTTTCGGAGCATTCTGTGAGGGTGCAGCCGAGGGACTGAAAACTTGTGCCGAGATACTGCCCGCACTGGTACTGCTTCTTGTGTGTATAGGAATGTTTCGGGCGAGTGGGGCAGTGGAGGCATTGACGACATTGCTCCGTCCTGTCTGCGACTTGGTGAATTTCCCTGCCGAAGCACTGCCACTGGTTATTCTGCGTCCTTTCTCGGGAAGCGGGGCAATGGCGGTGTACAATGAAATTGCAGCTTCAGCCGGTGCGGATACTTTTGCGGAACGTGTTGCGGCAACGTTAATCGGCTCCTCAGAAACTACGTTTTATACGATAGCTGTGTACTTTTCTGCTGTAAAGGTGAAGCAGACGCGATATGCAGTTCCCGCGGCACTGACCGCGGATTGCACAGCATGGATAGTTTGTGGTATGGTGGTGTTCCTGTTTTTCGGGAAATAGTGTTCAGCGGTTATTTTCTAAAATCTTCCGGCATAGAATGTAGCGGGGGGTGCTGAAAATGAAGCTGCCGTTTAATTTCAAAAAAACGTCGAAAGATAATCGGACTGCACTTTGGGAAGAATCCTACACCGAGCTTCTCAAACAAC
>JBJESA010000293.1:0-6686 GCA_051882535.1 Oscillospiraceae bacterium | reverse complement strand
CCGCGTGACAGTTCACGGCTTATGGTTGTGCCGAGAAACGGCGACCCGCTGAAGCACGACCACTTCTATAATATATGCGACTACCTCAAAGAAGGTGACTTGCTGGTGATGAATGACAGCAAGGTCTTCCCCGCCCGTATTTTCGGACAACGCCGCGGCACAGGCGGAGCAGTCGAGTTTTTGCTGCTCAAACGCGTATCGCTCACCGACTGGGAGGTTACCGGAAAGCCGCTCCGCCGTTTCAAGGATGGCGTAATCGTTGACTTTCCGGAGGGGCTGTCTGCTGAGATAATCAAACGTGAGGAGAACGACTACAATATGCTTGTCCGCTTTAACGTGGGACAGGAGATTTACGAGGTTCTCGACCGCATCGGACAGATGCCGCTGCCGCCCTACATCACTGCAAAGCTGGAAAACAAAGACCGCTACAATACGGTGTACTGCAAGACAATCGGCTCTGCGGCTGCTCCCACCGCCGGTCTGCACTTTACGGATAATGTATTCCAAAAGCTCCGTGAGAAAGGCGTGGGCACCGCTTATGTAACCCTGCACGTAGGCTTGGGCACATTTCTTCCCGTAAAAGAGGACGATATTCTCGACCACAAAATGCACTCGGAGGAATACTCTATTCCTGCCGAAACAGTTGAGAAGATTAAAGCGTGCAAACAACGCGGCGGACGCGTAATTGCAGTAGGAACAACCTCCTGCCGCACGCTGGAAAGCACCGCCGCGGAACTCGGAGAAATTCAGCCCTGCACCCGCAGCACAAGCATCTTCATCTACCCCGGATATGAGTTCAAGGTGATAGATGGGCTGATTACGAATTTCCATCTCCCCGAAAGTACGCTGATTATGCTTGTAAGTGCGTTCCTCGGCAGAGAGAAAACGCTCGCCGCGTATCAGACAGCTATTGACGAGAGGTACAGATTCTTCAGTTTCGGCGATAGTATGGCGATATTATAATAATGTGATATTCAGGCTGTGTTGCTTTTTGTGACACAGCCTAAAATTTTTTTAGAAAACCTCTTGACAGCAACTGTACTATGTGTTATAATACAACTGTACCAAGAACTGTATGATAACAACTAATACAGTTAAGATGCATTTTAACACTCTTCGGCACACATATTCAGCTTAATTTTCACCACAAAATCATCAAAACAAAACTACAGACTAGGGGGTATGACATGTTTACTATGCGTTTGCACGGCGGTGCACCGATTTACGAGCAGTTGGGAAACCGAATCACTGAGCTTATCCTCAGCGGAGAGATGGCAGAGGGCGAAAAGCTCCCCGCAGTCCGCGAGATTGCGACCACGCTCTCGATTAATCCCAACACCGTCCAGAAAACCTATGCCGAACTCGAACGACAGGGACTTATCTACTCGCTCCCCGCAAAGGGAAGCTACGTATCCGAGCGGAGCCGCTACATCAAGGGAATCACCGAGAAAGCGGCTGCGGATTTCGAAGAAGCAGTTCGGACAGCACACTCACGCGGTCTTGACGAAGACGCTCTGCACGACATCATCACAAAAATAACACGGGAGGTGACGCCTGAATGAAAACAAGTTTCTTCAAGAACTATTTTCTATATAGATTAAGGGCATTACGTCCATACTTTATGACAAGCTGTGTATTAAGCTTAATCAGCGGACCTATACCTCTGACTATATTGGCGATTATGTCTTCGATAACAAAAGATGATTATTCATTTTTTAATGGAAAAGGCTTTTATTTTGCAATAATCGTGTTGCTGTATGTGTTGATTCCGAGTATTCCCGCGTTGATTGCACTTGGGGCAATTATACCGATAGCCTCACGCAAGCACCTTAATCACAGGGACTACGCTGACACATTCGGCTCATTGCCGCTCACCTATAATCAGCGTTATTGGGGCGATTTGCTCTCCGAACTTGCGGTGTATATCACGCCCATAATCCCTGCCGGTATCCACTCCTGCATTATGATGAAGGTCTATATGGAAAATATACAAGACACTAACGCAGAGAAAACGCTCTCCTTAGTCATTGCCCTGTTTATCTCCGTACTAATCTCCGCTTTGGGGGCGATTGCCCTTTCGGGATTTGTGGCTCAGTGCTGCGGAAAAACAGGCTCCGGTCTGATGTACACGTTCATCATCGGCTTACTGTTACCGATATTTGTTATGGAATACGGCAACATTGTTGAGAATAACGCTTTGGGTATTCCCCGCCTTGACGCAGCCCTGCAGGCTTGCTCGACAATACCGCCGTTTGGTATAATGTTAAAGGCTTTAGTTGATATCAATTACGGATATAACTTAACAGAAGAAATCCCTACCGTAAACTCGCCGATTCTGCTTTCGGTTATGCTTGTAATAATCGCCGCTTGGATTGCGGGCGGATATTTTCTCGGCAAAAAACGCAGAGCAGAGCTTGTGGGAGAGAGTTTTCTCTTCAAGGCGGTTTCTCTTGTGATATCCGTAATTGCCGCATTGTCCATTCTGGGATTTTTCCTTACTTATATCGATTTTGACGGGCTTGACAGTATTGTGATTATATCCCTTGTGGTTGCATTTATCTTCTTTATGGGCTTTGAATTCCTCACCAAACGCCGCAAAATGAAGTTTCTCAAATCGCTTATCATTTACGGCTGCGTTGTTGTTGCGGGATTCGGATTCACCGCACTTATGCATTTCACAGAATCCTTCGGAGTCGGAAATCATATTCCGAATATAAATTCCGTCCGTGAAATCACTATTGATAGCGGTTATAGCCACAATGGCGGAGAGTATGTATTTGACGACAAGGACGCTATGCAGGTAATTATCGATCAGCACCAAAAGCTCCTCGAATCAAAAGACCGTCTAAGAAGCGGATATACCATCAAAATTTCCTACAAGCTGAAAAACGGCACCTCGCTCACCCGCAAATACGATTCCTACTCCTTTGATGACACTATCATTGATGACTTCATCAACAAGGTTTTTCTGCTCCCTCAAAGTGGAAGTAACCGCTTCACCATTCTTGCAAGAGATGACATCGACCTTAAAATGAGAGTGCATAGCGAATCGGTTTCTTCAGATGAAGAAATTGCAGGCAGGTATACGGTTAAGCCCGAAAAGGTGGTGGAACTCAGAAAAGCTCTGTATGAAGATATCAGTGATAACCCCAGCGTCTTCCTCACAGATGGTGAACAAAGTTGGGGCTCGATTAATGTAGAATACTATGAAAACAAGCAAAAACAATTCGGTTATTACATCATTTTCAACGAATACACCAGAACAATTGAATTCCTGAGCAATCCTGACAATCTCACCACTTCCACAAGAACCGAAATCAACAGCACCGACAAATTCATATTGTACTACAATGACGATGGCGTATGCATACATATGAACTTCGCAGACAAAGACAGAAACCGTTTGCCCGATGAGTTCTACAATTTGCTTTCGCCCAAACAGCCCGATACGGAATATTCGGAGTACTTTGAAGTTCTCATCACCGATAACAGCCAGGATACTCTTTTCATCAAGAAATCCGACGAGGAACGTGCCCGAGAGCTATTCTTTGAAGCACTTGAAAGCTACGAACTCGACTCTGCTGACAGCTTCTACAACATCGACATAGGAGGATACAAATATGATTGAAATAAGAAATCTCACCAAGAAATTTGACAACTTCGCTGCAATAGACGGACTTTCAATGACAATCAAGAAAGGCTCTGCATTCGGGCTTCTCGGCTGCAACGGTGCGGGAAAATCCACGCTTTTGCGGCTGCTTACCGGAGTTTACAAGCAGGACAGCGGCGATATTCTCATTGAGGGACAGCCTGTGTATGACAATGTAGCAATAAAGCAGCGTATTCTGTTCGTCAGCGATGAAACCTCGCAGTTCGCGGGAATGACGCTCACCCAGATGAAGAAGTTCTACAAGACATTCTACCCCACCTTCTCTGATGAACTGTTCGACAAGCTCCACGCAATGACGGGGCTTCCGCTTAAGAAGAAAACCGCTTCATTCTCCAAGGGAATGAAGCGGCAGGCGGCGGTAATCTGTGCTATTGCCGCCCGTCCCGACTACCTGTTCCTTGACGAAGCGTTTGACGGGCTTGACCCCGCAATGCGTATCGTAGTCAAGAAAATGATGATTGACGCAATGACGGACAGCAGTATGACAGTCGTGATTTCCTCGCACAATCTCAAGGAAATTGAGGAATTCTGCGACACGGCGGGACTTCTCCACAACGGCAAAATGGTATTCACTAAGGAACTCTCCGAGCTTAAGGGCGAAATCCACAAGCTTCAGGCTTCCTTCGACCGCGAGGTGACAAAGGAGGACTTCCCCGACCTCGACATTCTCTCCATCAACCACACCATGGGGCTTACCTACATCATCGCCAAGGGCAACGCGGACGAAAACCTCAAGGCGGTTGAAGCAAAGCACCCCTCATTCTGCGACCTTATTCCCCTCTCGCTTGAGGAAATATTCATACACGAAACGGAGGCGTTAGGCTATGACCGAAACAATCTCGACTCGTAACGAACCAAATCGCACCCTGCAAAGCTCCTTTTTCAAGCAGTACCTGAGGTACAATTTAGCCGAAAACGGAATGTTCTTTGTTATCAGCATTGTTTTCTCGGTTGTATCTATTCCGCTATTCTTATTATTTGTAGCTATTACAAGTCATGATTTCGTAGCAGATGATACATCTACATTTCTCAGGATAATGCCATTCATCACTATCTTTGCAATAATTTCCATTTTTGGCTTGTATGCTCTGTCTATTTCGGGAGGAACACGGTGCTTTCAACACCTCACCCGCCGTAACAAGACGGACACTCTTATGTGCCTGCCGCTTACCCACTCACAGCGATTTTGGGGAGATTTTCTCACAGGGTACATTACAGGCGTTTCGCCGATTATCCCATGCGGAATTCTGGGAATTATTATTGGTGCGATTGCACAGTATTCTTACCCGATACCCCACTTCACAAGATTAGTGCTTGTGTATGTGGCAACGCTGTTCTTCATAATGACCTTCGCGTATGTACTCTCCGTGCTTGCGGCTTCCCTGTGCGGAAATATAGCGGGAGGAATTGTAACAAGCATTTTGCTTGCACTAATCACGGCGGGAATTCCCTCGCTTTGGGGCATATACTTTAAATCCTGCATAGCAGGTTACCCCTTGGAATTCGCTTTCCAAAGCAGTACAGACTCACCGGTTCCCTCGATATTTATGATTGGTGAATTTAATGAAACACTCGAAATAAACAGAATCTGGGGAATATTGGATGTTGAGGAATTTCTGGAGAAAGACTTTTCTGTAGAAAACCCGCTGAACATTATCATCTACACTCTGCTGTGTGCAGGAGTTTCATTGCTTGCCTACTACATCTCCAAGTTCCGAAAATACGAACACACAGGCGAAACCTTTGCCACTAAATATAGTGCCACCATTATTACCATTCTGCTGTGCATAACAGTGACAGGTGTTATTTACATTTTGTTCAAATACAATGCGGGAATTATTTTCTTATCTATCACCTCGATAGTGCTTAGTGCCATTATCTGCCTTGCTGCAGAACTTATTCTGAGGCGTGGAAAGAAGAAACTCGGCAAGCGGATTATCACCTATGCGGTGGCTGCTTTCGCAACGGTCGGAGTTACGGTTCTGCTTTACGGGACTGATGCACTGGGTTATTCCTACTACCTCCCCAAAGCGGACAAAATCGTAAGTGCAGAATACTCCAGCAATAGCAAAACCGTACTCTTCACTTTCAATAAAAAGTCGGATATCGAGAAGTTCCGCGAAAACCATAATCAGCTTCTCAAAAACTATATGAGTAATTTCAGAACAAACCTCACCTATATAGACCTCGGTGAAGTTACAATCGAATACACACTTGACAACGGCAAAAAGTTCACACGGTGCTATTCAACAACATCAGCCAAAGATAGAATACAGATGCAAAAGTGCCGTGACGCACTTTATAATCTTCATACATCGCTTGAGGACTACGCTCCGCAATTAGCCGATTCCGTAATGAATTCCCCAAACGATGAAATCTATTTGTCAACCGGCGGAACATTCGGAGGGTATCAGGTATATCCCGATAAAATATCGGAGTTCAAAAAAATTTTGCATGACGATATTCTCAATCACTTCAACCCTGCCCTTTTGCCAATCGGAATTGCAAAGGCTTCCGACAAAGACGATAACAAAACAAATAAGATATTCAGCATTCTCGACACATACGAAAACACCCTCGCTTTCGTCAAGAATCCCGAAAATGCAGAATTCCGATATTCCGATAATCCCATCAGATATCACATCAGCATCACCAACGAGGACATCGATTTGTTTGTTAAAATCTCAAATGATGATTGTGACTCCCCCGCCGTTAAGGAGCTGGAGAGCCTGATGAAAATATGCAATCCCTTAGATGGCGAAACCATCTACTCTGAAGAATATGAAAGAGCACTGAAGATTTCCTCATCCGACTTCTTCCGTTACTATATCCCACAAGAAAACATACCACAAGCTGTAAAATTAATCACACAAATTGCTTCAGAACGCTCTTAAACAAAGAACGCCCCTCCTTTCGGAGGGGCGTTCAGTCTGTCGAAAAAGTCGTTTTTTCTGCGAGGGACACCCCCACCCCCAACCCCCTCCCCCGAAGGGGGAGGGGGCTATTAGTATACATA